>JAISCM010000207.1 GCA_031265595.1 Tannerellaceae bacterium | reverse complement strand
CCTACATAGTGATACCTACTCAGACTACTTTTAACAAGTACGTTTCACCTTTCACCACCCCCTTGAAACCCGCTCCCAGAGCGGAAAGTAGGGTGGATCGTACACCTTCCACCCATTCAGTTTGCTTTCACCTCCGGCGGCCGCGCCACTTTCGCCCTCCCAATACGGGTGAAAGGAAATTACACCGGAGAAACGTGTACGTTTCACCCTACTTTCCGCTATAGGAGCGGGTTGGAAGGGGGTGGTGGAAGGTGAAAGCAGCATACTAAAACTCCCTGAAAAGGGCGATAAAATGGGTACACAAAACGATCCAGCGCCGGATATAACCGATTTCCCAAAAGGGCGCACCCGATTTCAGAAAAGGATGCACCCGATTTTCAGAAAGGGCGCACCCTTTAAGGAAATAACAAATAGCAGGAATTTTGTCTGGTTTACATGTTGGTTTACAAAATATTTTTTAGTTTTGTGAGGTAGTTTTGTGAAGTAGTTTTTTAAAACACAATAATATGAAGAACTTGATCCTTTTTATGAGTTTACTTTTCAGCCTTCCTGTTGTGCCGCAAACCAAAGTGGCTAAAAAGGTTGCTACCAAAAGTAATAATTTCGGAATCGTCTATTCCCTGCCTAAAACGTCTTTGTTAGTCAATGCAGAGGTGATAAAAAACACATGCAAGGCGGGCCCCTATTACAGGTATGCTGAAAAATATCTGGGCGTAAAAAATCCGATAGAAGAAGATAAAGTATATTACGAGCTGGCAAACGTAACCCTTATTAATAAAGGTATACCCGACCCGGAGCAAACCTACCTGATAGAATTTAAGCCGGGAACCGTTGCGCCTTACGCCTACCTTACCGAAGATGGTATGCTCTGCACGATAAATGCCGAGTATACGCCTCCCGCATCCGAGCCCGAAAATGCGCAGAAAGGAAAAGCCGGGCCTGTAAAAGCTACCGATATTTCCATATTCTCGGAAGAACTGCTGATGGCCGGCTCTACGGCAAAACAGGCGGAAGTGGCTGCCAGACAGATCTACCGGATCCGCGAAAGCCGTATGAATATACTGACGGGCGACGCCGATAACTTACCTCCCGACGGACAAGCCATGCAACTTGTTATCCAACAACTGGAAGAGCAGGAAAAAGCCCTGACAAACCTCTTCACCGGCGTTTGCACAACCGAAACAGATTACTACGACGTCTCCATAACGCCTTATGATAACCTCGACAAGGAAGTACTTTTCCGCTTCTCCGATAAACTGGGGATTATCGCAGCCGACGATCTGGGCGGTATGCCGGTATATATGAACCTGAAAGCTACCGAAAGGGCGCCAGTGCCAGACCCTAAAGAAGCAGAGAAAAAAGAAAAAGCGATGAAAGGCGTGATCTATAACCTGCCGGGTAAGGCGATTGTTGATATTACGGTGAATAAAAAGACCTTATTTAAAGGAGAAGTCCAAATCATACAGTTCGGCAGCCGCGAAGGATTAGCCCCTGTTATGTTCGAAGATAAAAAAGCGCCCGTCAAAGTATTTTTCTATCCCGAAACCGGCGCCATTAAACAAATCATACAATAAACAACATTATTAACTTTAAAAACATAAAAACAAATGTTTAAGAATCATCCCAAAGGGCTCATCGGAGCCGCCCTGTCGAACATGGGCGAACGCTTCGGCTTTTACATCATGATGGCTATATTGTCATTATTCCTTATGTCGAAATTCGGATTGGAAAAAACGCAATCAACCATTATTTATTCCATTTTCTATGCTTTGATTTATCTTTTGGCTTTGGCCGGAGGATTGATTGCAGACAAAACAAAGAAATACAAAGGAACTATTTTAGCCGGTTTGTTGTGTATGTCTATCGGTTATGCCCTGGTAGCAATACCTACTCCAACGCCTGTACCAAACCTGCCTTTATTTCTTACCTTAACATGTATCGGATTGTTTGTTATTGCTTTCGGCAACGGTTTATTTAAAGGAAACCTTCAGGCTGTGGTCGGGCAGATGTATGACAATCCTAAGTATACGGATAAAAGGGATACCGGCTATCAGATTTTTTATATGTTTATCAATATCGGCGCCTTGTTTGCACCGCTAATTGCCGTGGGTATTCGCAACTGGTGGGTAGGCGTTCACGGCTTTACTTACAATTCCGACCTGCCTGCTCTCTGCCATCAGTTTTTAAAAGGGACTATTTCGCCGGAAGCCGCCCAACGGTTTACGGAGCTCTCTGCTGAGGTAAGCCAGTCGGCGCCTGCCGATTTAACGGCTTTTGCCAATCAATACCTGAATGTATTCAATACCGGATTCCATTACGCTTTTGCCGCTGCCGTTGTAGCGATGCTTATATCGTTGGTTATTTTCTTATTAAATAAAAACAAATTACCTGATCCGGTAAAAGTCGTCGAAAGCAATACGAATGTTATTCAAATGTCTGCCCAGGAAATACGCCAGCGTTTGTATGCCTTAGTTGCTGTTTTTGCGGTAGTCATTTTCTTTTGGTTTTCATTTCACCAAAACGGTGTTACATTAACTTTTTTCGCTAATGACTATACGAATTTGAATTGGCTGAAATTCGATTTAGGGTTTACAAGTATTGAAGGAGCGGAAGTATTCCAGTTCTTTAATCCTTTCTTTGTTGTATTCCTCACGCCTGTTGTTATCGGTATATTCGGTTGGCTCAGAAGTCGTGGCAAAGAACCTTCCACTCCACGAAAAATTGCCATCGGTATGGGAATTGCAGCCATTGCATTCATCGTTATGGCCGTTGGTTCTATCGGGCTTCCGGACGCCGTCGCAATGAAAAGGACGGGCGGACTATCCGATGCCATGCGGGTAACGCCATTTTTATTGATCGGAACTTATTTTATTCTGACTGTTGCCGAATTATTTATCGCCCCGTTAGGTTTATCGTTTGTTTCAAAAGTATCTCCTCCGAAATATCAGGGAGTTATGCAAGGATGTTGGCTGGGCGCTACCGCTTTAGGGAACCAACTGCTGATACTCGGCACTATATTTTATGAAAACATACCTGTTTGGGCAACCTGGTGTGTATTCGTAACAGCCTGCCTTATTTCAATGGGCACCATGCTGACCATGGTAAAATGGCTCGAAAGAATAGCGAAATAATCTTATTTATACAAACAAAAGCAGCGCATCCAAAGGGGGTGCGCTGCTTATACAAAAGGTCTGTTGCTATAATTGAGAATCAATACATAATTAGTCTAACGTCTTAACTTTCATATTACGGAACCAAACATTGCCGCCATTCCCCTGAAGCCCGATGAAACCTTCCTGGTTGTCTCCTCCGCAATTTATCAATAGTTCGTATGCTAATGGGCATTTGTCTTTACTGAATTTACTATGGACCAGCATTTCTTTCCACCGGCTGGTCCATAGATGGTATTCAACAACCGGCTCGTTGTTCTGGTAATGAACTACCGTTCCTTTGAAGCAGCGTATCTTTCCTTTATTCCATTCGCCGTAAGGCTTGGCATTTTGAGGTTTGGCCGAAATCATATCATATAAAGAAGCCGACATACGATTGCCGTTTTTTCCTGATTTGGCATCGGGATGGTTCTCATTATCCAGAATCTGGTATTTGGGAGCAGAAAAGTAAGCCGGTTGTTCTTCTACTTCCTGAATGTAGAAAAACACGCCGGAGCTTGAACCTTTGGCTACTTTCCATTCAAATTCAAACTCAAAGTTTTTAAATGTATAAGCAAATAGAATGTCGCCGCCTTCCGCATCCAGCGTATCGCCGCTGCCTGTTCCGTTGAACGTAATGGAATTATCTTCTATCGTCCACAGAGCGGGTACAACGGTTTTATTATAACCTCTCCAGCCATCAAAGGATGTACCGTCGAAAATCGTAATCCAGCCATCCGCATCTTTTGAAAAGGACGTCAAGTCAATTGTCGGCAGGTTTAGCAGTTTATATTCGGGAACCACTATGCCGGCTTGCGTATCTTCAACTGAGGCATTATCGGATCTTTTCCCTCCGGTACAAGCTGTCATACCATATAATATGACGGCTGCATGTATATATAATATCGATTTTTTCATATCATCCATCTATAATAAAAGATAACCTGCTCTTCCTTCTTATACTCCCGCACCGGAAGGAAGACTATAGTTATCACATAATTAACCTAATCATTATTTAATTATGTTATGAAAAATCTATCGTATTGTACGTATCAATTGCTACTGCTGAATACCGGGTAGCCGGGATTCTGCTTCAGATTCGGATTTCTTTCCCAAGCCGTCTGAGGAATCGGGAATAATAAACGATAGTCAGGAGACCTATCCGGTTTCAAATAACCCGGGTCGAGGAATTTACCGAAACGAATCATATCCTGGCGGCTTACATTTTCCCAAGCTAATTCCAAACGCCTTTCCAGATATAAGTTATCCAGGGTAGCCGCTGCATAATTATGATCGGCATTACCATATCCCCTTTCACGGATAATGTTGATCAGACGGGTAGCTTCGGCAGCATTACCACCGGAGCGCAGTAAAGCCTCAGCTTTCATCAGATAGACGTCGGCCAGACGGAAGATGGCAAAGTCATTTTCCATCGTAGCGCTTGACAAGCCTACTTCCCATTCCCATTTGTTTACACGGGCGCCATCTTCCTGGTTTACTTCTCCCCACTGAGTTCCTTCTTTCAGAGAACCGTCAATCATGGTAAGGTCGATGGTATGAATAAGTGGGCGGGTATGAGCTGTAATGATCACTTCGCCTGTATTCGGATCGTATAACGGGCCTATCAGGAAAGAGCCTGTTTTACGCGAATCTTCATCCTCAAATTGTTTCACATAATCCGGCTGGGCGCAAATCCCGTTCCAGGTTCCGAAACTCATTCCTAACGCAGGAGGAGCCAGATAATGCAGTGTGCGGTAATTTAAGTGATTTCCATCATCTCCCTGCCTGAAGCAAATAGGAAGGATTATTTCTTTTGAGTTCTGATTCTGGACAGCAAAGCTTGCTTTCCAATCCGATTCAATAATATAAGGTAATCCCATCACTACGTCGCAGGCGCTAATAACGCCTTGCCAGTTGGGAGCGCCTGTCCATACTTCAGCATTCAGATACATCTTAGCAAGCAACATATAGGCCGCGCCTTTTGTAAACTTACCATAGCTTGCGCCCGATACATCTTCACGCAGTTGGTCTTTAACCTCATTCAGTTCTTTAACAACAAAGTCAAATAAATCCTTCCTTTGCGTTATACCCGGAAGCTCCGTATCATTGAAGTCAATAGCCAAAGGAGCATTCCCATAATTATCAATCAGCATATAATACCAGAATGCACGAACACCACGTATCTCACACAAGGTTCTTGTTTTCAAATCAGCATACATTTCTGTTTTTTCAATGATGCTGTATACCTGGTTGCAGGTAGAAATGCTTTCCTTACACGAGTTCCATGAATTTCTCACCACATTGTTACGGGCCGTCCAGGTATGTAGTTTCATTTCCATGTGAACGCCGCCATCCCACCAGTCGCCGCCACGACGGGTCGGGCTGATTGCCATATCGGATGATTCTTCAATCATACAGAAGAAATCACCAGGCCATAAACTTCTGAAAGTTCTATAAATCGGTGCAATAACTGCATTAATCTGAGCAGATGTTTGTCCGAATTGGTCAGCCGGGATGGTGTCGTATACGTCTTCATCCAAATTCGTACAAGCCGGCATACTCCACAGTAAAGCACATCCTGCAATTAATGATAATATATGTATTTTTTTCATCTTCTTTTAATTATTAACGTTAGAAACTTAAACTTACACCTACAGAGAATGTTCTGTTCTTTGGATAAAACTCACGGTCTTGAACACCCGGAGCTGCGCCATCATTTCTTGTAAAGTCTACTTCCGGGTCTAATCCTTTATAGCCGGTTAGTACAAACAGGTTCTGTCCTGTTACGTACACTCTTGCACGGTCTATCCAGGTTGATTTCTTTGTATCGAAAGTATACCCGATAGACATATTATCCAATCTTGCATAAGAAGCATCTTCTACATATAAAGAGCAATATTCCGGCGCCTGTTTCAACTGGAAGGTCAGCGGATCGTTCAGCGCGTTGGCGCCAATCAGATACCCCGGTTGGGCATAAGCCATACGCATGTGATTCAATACGTCATTCCCTAAACTTCCACGGATAAAGATAGACATATCCCATTTCTTATAAGAGAATGAATTGTTCCATCCGAATGTCCAGTCGGGGTAAGCAGAGCCTATGTACGTACGGTCTTCTTCCGTAGGCTGTCCGCCATCGCCGGTTGTATCTTCCATAATATAGTGACCATTCTCATCAATACC
>JAISCM010000156.1 GCA_031265595.1 Tannerellaceae bacterium | reverse complement strand
TAGCCGAAGCCATTTAGCATATCGGGCAGGAGGTAGCTGCCTTCTACCCATTCGTTCCAGGCATTGATGGTGATCAATGGGGGTTGTTCGGGGTGGCTGTCGGCATATTGCTTTGCTTTGTAAAGCAGGGTGGCAAAGCTTTCGGGGGTATTGTAGTAATGAACTACGTCGTGAATGCCTTTGGCGGGGAAGCGCGGCGTGTCGTCCCAGCCAATGGATACGCAGGGAAACAGGGGGACGCTTAGGATGGAATCCATTTGTTCTCTTATCTTTACCGAATTAGCGGCGTATGTCAGGTAGTTTTCGTTCGTTCCTCCCATATTGTACATTGCTACGCTATTGAAGCCCATCGTTGTTACTTTTTCGGCAAACTGTGCGGCGGCGGCTTCCGGCATAATAGCGCCTCCGCCCTGATTCCATTGGATATGTAAACCGGGGAATCCGGCTTTCTTTACTTCTTCTCTGAAATAATCCAGCGCTTTCCGTGCTTCTTCCACACTTCCGCCGAAGCCTTCTACTAAGTTTTCTATACTGAATATGGAGAAGACCGGTTGGCCGTCGATCGTAAAGTAGTTGGGTTGTTTGAAGTATTGGTTTATAACCCGTTCTACGATACGCTTGAAGTCGTCCCAGCCTACGGCGCCGTCCCAGAGCAAGGATGTGTCGTCTTTAAAGGTATGTACATTCCAATAGTTTCGCCTTACGTCGTGATTGGCCCACATGATATAGAATTGCATATCGGCGTTATTGCCTGCTTTCAGGAAACCATCGTTTAGCGCGCTTTCCAGGAAAGGGCCGCCATCAAACCAATACCAGTCGTACACAAAGATAGTAACGCCATGGCCGACAGCCATGTCAATCCATTTCTCTACTACGTTGGGGTCGTTATCCATGCCGTAGCCGTAGAGCGGTAAGCGGGGTTGGTAGTGTCCTTCAAAGCGAGGGTCGCCTTTTTTAATAACTTCCCATTCGCCGGTTTTGTCTGGCCAGAGCATATCGCCGAAACGTTCGTCGTGATGGCACGACGGCCAGACGTAGGCTGCTACATAATAGTGGCTTTTCTTCGCCGCCTCCTGTCCGGAAGCATTGGTTTGCTGCATGCAGGAAACAAGGAGGGAGCTTATACATATCCCTGCTATCAATAACAGAGACAGCCTTTCCGGTTTAATAGCATTTTTCCGTTTCATATTGATCTGAATTAAGGGGCTACCTGTCACTAAACAGATGGCCCCCAAAAGTAATAAAATCCTTTTAGAAATAGATTCTTTATTTCTGAAAATAATTCTATCCGCCGTCAACAATAAAAAAAGTCTTCGCGAAGTCTTCAGTAAATCTTCGCGAAGAGTTTAAAAAGACTTCGCGAAGATTTTTCGAAGACTTCGCGAAGAGTTTCTGAAGACATCGCGAAGAGTTTTTTTCCGAAACACAGTCTGTGGATTTGTTATTCAATACCATTTCCGTTAGCGATGGAATCGTCATTTTCGTAGGATAATCCTCCCTTCTTTACTCCTTTTTCACCCCTTCTTTCAGCTTTCAGCCGGCTTGTAATTATCAGTCTCACAAATTGTAAGACTGAAAGGAGACGTTTCAGCCTGCTTTCAGCCTACTTCCTCTCCTCTCTCGTCTCTAATGCCCCTATTGTCTCTAATGTCCCTATCCAGGAAAGGGCAGGGATAAAGCAACGAGGGAAAACAAGAAATAGATGAGCATTGCCATGATGGCGCTTACGGGGATGGTAAGCGTCCAGGCGATCAACAGGTCTTTTGTCACCCCCCAACGAACGGCCGAGAGGCGTTTAACGGCGCCCACTCCAATGATTGCCCCGGTTATTGTGTGCGTTGTGCTTACCGGTATCTTCAGTATTTCGGTGATAAAGAGGGTGATGGCGCCCGACGTTTCGGCTACTACGCCTTCCAGCGCGGTTACTTTCGTTATTCTTGTTCCTACGGTCTTTACGATCCGCCAGCCGCCCGACATCGTCCCGAGGGCAATCATGCTAAAACAGGCCAAAGGCACCCAAACGGGAATGTCGCCAATATCCGCTATCTTGCCAACGGCAAAAAGGGCGGCGGCAATAATACCCATCACCTTTTGCGAATCATTGAGCCCATGCCCTACGCTGAAAAGTGCGGAAGAAACTAATTGCAGACGCCTGAACCATGTTTCGGCTTTATGAGGTTTGGAATTTCTCCAGAAATACAAGGTGATATACGTCAGTATCACGGCGATAAACATACCGATCAACGGCGCCAGAAAGATAAATGCAGCAATCTTAAGGATCACCCACCCCTGGATAGAACCAAATCCGGCGCTTGCAATGGCGGCTCCGGCAAATCCGCCGATCAGGGTGTGAGACGACGAAGAGGGTATCCCCAGCCACCAGGTGAGCAAATTCCAGGTAATAGCGGCAATCAAACCCGAGAAAATAACCGGCAACGTGATAAATTGCGGCAAGACCGTTTTGGCTACCGTATTGGCAATACCAAATTCGCCAATAATGAACTTAGCAATAAAGAACGCCACAAAATTAAAAAAGGCAGCCCATAGCACAGCATGGAAAGGGGTAAGCACCTTTGTAGAGACAATCGTTGCGATAGAGTTGGCGGCGTCGTGAAAGCCATTAATATAATCGAATAATAAGGCTAAAACAATCACAATTATTAATAAAACCATGTTATTTCAGTTCAGGAGTACTTAATAATAACCGTCTTAATAATCTTGCCAACAGATTCGGAGGCATCGGTAGCCCGTTCAAGTTCGTGAAGTATATCTTTCAGCTTGATCACCTCGATGGCGTCTTTTTCATTCGCAAACAGATCAATAAGGAAGTGTTCATATACATCATCAGCCTTCTTTTCCGCCTGGTTCAATAGGGCGCAGTATTCCTTTATCTTATCCGGTCTTTTCTTAAAAGAATCCAGTTCTTCTACAGCCAGCACGAGATAGCCTACCGACTCGCGCAGCAAGACGGCTAATTCCGTAGCATTCGCGGGGATTCGTTTCGGATTATATAATACGATACGCTTCGAACAGCTATTTATCAGGTCCATGATGTCGTCCATCTTCGATGAGAGGTTGTTGATATCCTCGCGGTCGAAAGGGGTGATAAACGTATTATTCAATTCTTCAAAGATTTGGTTTTGCACGCTATCGGCATTGTGTTCCAATTCTTTGATCAGTACATTATAACGCACGGCTTCATCGTGGGTAGTCACCTGTACACATTCAATAATTAAGTCGGATGCCTTAATTATGATTTTGCCCATTTCGTGCAGCAGCAAAAAAAACTTGTTTTCCTTTGGCTTTAATTTGTCGAATAAACTGTTCATATAAGTAGCTGTTTAGGGGTTGCCTGAGAAAGAAAAATTGCTGCAAACGCAGCAATACAATTGTTTATTATCCTCATTATTTTATCATATTAAAACCGGTATACGGAATCAATGCCTGCGGCATTCGGATCCCATCCGGAGTCTGATTATTTTCTAAAAGCGCCGCTACGATACGGGGCAGGGCCAAGGCGCTGCCGTTTAGCGTATGACACAACTGTATCTTCTTGTTGTCATCCCGATAACGGCATTTCAAGCGGTTGGCCTGATAGGCTTCAAAATTTGAAACCGAGCTGACTTCCAGCCACCGTTTCTGGGCAGCAGAATATACCTCGAAGTCGAACGTAAGCGCCGAAGTAAAGCTCATATCCCCGCCACATAAGCGAAGAATACGCCAGGGCAACTCCAGCTTGCTTACCAACGATTGCACATAATCCACCATCTCCTGTAAAGACTGATACGAATGGGCGGGGGTATCGATACGGACGATCTCTACTTTATCAAACTGATGCAGGCGGTTCAGCCCGCGTACATCCTTACCATACGAACCGGCTTCGCGGCGAAAACAGGCGGAATAGGCCGTGTTCATAACCGGCAGATCGCTTTCGTTCAATATTACATCGCGATAGATATTGGTTACCGGCACTTCTGCCGTGGGGATAAGGTACAGATCATCCAGCGTAGCGTGGTACATCTGCCCTTCTTTGTCGGGCAAATTCCCGGTTCCATACCCGGAACAGGCATTCACCAGATAGGGAGGCTGGACTTCCAGATACCCGGCTTCGCGCGCATTGTCAAGGAAGAAGTTAATCAACGCCCGTTGCAAACGGCAGCCATATCCTTTATATACAGGAAAACCGGCGCCTGTTATCTTCACGCCAAGCTCAAAGTCTATCAAATCGTATTTCTTTGCCAAATCCCAATGAGGCAGGGCGCCTTCTTCAAGTTTGGGGACAACGCCGCCTTGCTTCACCACTTCATTTTCTTCCGCCCCTTTGCCTTCGGGAACCGATTCGTGCGGCAGATTGGGTATCAACACCAGGAGTTCATGCAGTTGTTGCTCCGCCGAATTTTTTGTTTCATCCAGTATTTTATTACCTTCCTTCATCTCCGCCACATGCAGGCGGGCCGCTTCGGCTTCGGCTTTCCGGCCTTCTTTCATCAGGCCGCCAATCGTTTTCGACAGGCTGTTTACCTCAGCCAGATTGGCATCCAGTAGTTGCTGGGTCTCCCGGCGCGTCCGGTCCAATGCTATGATCCGGTCGATTATTTCTTTCGCATCAAACTGTTTCTTAGCCAACTTACGGACTATCTCATCTTTATTTTCAGTGATCACTTTAAGCGTCAACATATCGTCTATGTTTAATTTGAGGAAGCAAAGGTAAGCAATATTAAGAAAATAACACACCTGTTAATCAAAAGTATTTTTCCGGGAGACGTTTCACCTTTCATTTCACCCTGCCGCCGGTTATCCAATTCCGTAAATAATAAGGGTCGCTCAGATCGCTCACAATAACCCCCCGGGAAGTGCTTGCATGTATGAAATGTTGATTTTTAAGATAAATCCCCACATGATTCGGGATCGTTTTCTTACCGCTACTGCCTGTCCTGAAAAACACCAGGTCGCCCTCCCGTAATCTCCCCCTGCTTACCTTCTTGCAGTTATACTTCAGCATATCAGCCGAAGAACGTCTTAATTTCTTCCTATAAACGTTCGTATAAATTTGCACCACCAGGCCCGAACAGTCAACGCCTCTCCGGGTATTCCCCCCATACAGATGCTTTACGCCCAGCCATCCGGAAGCCTCGCTATATAAATGTAAATTATCTCTCTTAGTAACCGGCAAACCAAACTTGCGGGATAGCTCCCTCGGCGTATTCGCCCCAGCCGGAGCACGCCTGACCGTCCCACAGGAAGTGCCCAGCAATACGACGATAAAAGATAAAAAAACGAAAACCTGCTTATGTCTCATCCATTCGTTCATTGTTTCATGCAAACATAAAAAAAATATATAACTTTCAGCCCCTGAACATTGAAAATATGAAAGAAATAATTTATCCCTTTCGTAATACCTTAAAAAATGATAACTTTGCGCCATGTAATTTTAGTTTAAAAAATTTGACGATTATGGCAACACCCATCAGAAGCATACCGGTACTGGAAGGCGAAGTAGCCCGCCGGTTTCTGAAAGAAGCAAAAGAAAACGAAAAGAAGCGAGGGACGCACCCCCTTTCGCCGGAAAGCAAAGAAGTCTACCGGAAGATAATGGATGACTTTAGAAAACGCAACCGGCAAAGCGAGGAATGAGCTTTTTGGAAAAATTAAATCATGGCACAAAAACAGTTATTATCCGCCAAAGCTACGCTGAGACAAACTACCGGCGATTATTCATTGATTATTATCGGTTCCTTTTTGCAGGCGTTAAGTTATGTGGTATTTCTTGCTCCGTATAAGATTGTTCCCGGAGGGGTGTATGGTATCTCTATTGTTATTCATTATGTAACGAAGGGGGTGTTTTCCTTTTTCCCGGATGGCTTGCCTATGGGGGTTACGGCCTTGTGCTTTAATATACCTCTGTTGATATTGGCCATGAAGAAGCTGGGGCTGTCTTCCGGGCCGAAGACTATCGTAACATTCTTATTGATCTCCGCCTTTACCGATTCGCTATCCTTTCTGCTGGGCGATACCCCTTTGGTGGAGAACGACCGGTTTATTGCCTGCTTCTATGGCGGGGCTATTCTGGGGCTGGGCGTAACCTGCGTATTCAGGGCACATAGCACAAGTGCGGGAACGGACGTATTGGCACGGGTTATTGCACAGGATACCAATATAAAGGTAAGCAATACGATCATTATACTCGACTCTGCCATTGTATTACTGGGCCTGCTTGTGTTCCGGGATTGGGCGGTGCCGCTGTACTCCTGGTTTACTATTTTTGTGTATGGGAAGGTGGTAGAAATGTTTCAGACGGAAAATCCGAACCGGGCCGTCTTTATTGTTTCCCAAAAGACACAAGAGATAAAGGAACTTATTGTAGATAAAATGGGCATGAGGGGCACCTTCCTGCATGGCAAAGGCATGTATGAAGGGAAAGAAAAAGAAATCATCTTTACCATAGCCGAGCGTAAAGACCTCCCACGCCTTAAAAATGAGATAAAAGCGATCGATCCGAACGCTTTCGTATCTACGATGCATGCCAGTAAAGATTCTCCACCTCCCGGAATTTAACAGGCTTGGTTAATCACTAATAAATCGTTACATTTGTAGCGCTTTTTAATTGAGTCTTCATTTTTAACTACTAATTATAACAAAATGCCTAACATCTCACAACGGGGAGTTAACATGCCGGCCTCCCCTATCCGCAAGCTCGTTCCGCTCGCCAATAAGGCTAAAGCAAAAGGTATCAAAGTATATCACCTGAATATCGGGCAGCCCGATCTGTCTACGCCCCAGGTCGCGATGGAATCGTTAAAGCATATAGACCGTAGCGTGTTGGAGTATTCGCCCAGTGAAGGCATTCTCAGTTTTCGCAAGAAGTTAGTACATTACTATGCTACATTCAATATCCATGTGAATGTAGAAGATATTATCATCACCACCGGAGGCTCGGAAGCCGTTCTCTTCTCGTTTATGGCCTGCCTCGACCCTGGCGACGAGATCATTGTACCCGAACCGGCTTATGCCAATTACATGGCTTTTGCCATCTCATGCGGCGCCGTAATTAAGACGATACCTTCGCACATAGAAGATGGCTTCGCCCTCCCAAGCATAGATAAGTTCGAGGCGCTGATCACACCCAAAACAAAAGCTATCCTGATATGCAATCCCAATAACCCGACAGGGTACCTCTACACACAAAAAGAGATGAACCAGATACGCGACATCGTAAAGAAATACGATCTGTTCCTTTTCTCAGACGAGGTATACCGCGAGTTTTGTTATACAGCCGTCCCCTATATCTCTGCTTTCCATCTGGAAGGAATAGAAAATAATGTAGTATTGGTAGACTCCGTATCCAAGCGATACAGCGAGTGCGGCATACGCATAGGAGCTATTATCACAAAGAACGTGCAGGTAAGGGAAAATGTAATGAAGTGGTGCCAGGCCCGATTGAGCCCGCCCTTGATCGGGCAGATCATTGCCGAGGCGTCTCTCGATACTCCAGAGTCGTATATGAATGAGGTATATAACGAATATATCCAGCGCCGGGACTTCCTTATTGAAGGCCTGAACCGCATCCCGGGATGTTATTCGCCTCTGCCCATGGGCGCCTTTTATACGGTGGCGAAACTACCGGTTGACAACGCTGATACATTCTGCGCCTGGTGCCTGAGCGAATTTGAATATGAAGGACAAACCGTGATGATGGCGCCGGCTTCGGGTTTCTATACAACACCCGACATCGGGCAAGACCAGGTACGCATTGCCTACGTATTAAACAAGGAAGACCTGGCCAAGGCATTGACAGTATTAGAAAAAGCATTGGAAAGATATAATCAGTGATGAGAAATTTTGAACTCTTCATAGCAAAAAGGATCCATTTCAGCAAAGAGGGCGGCCAGCAGGTTACGCCCCCGGCTGTACGCATTGCCATGATAGGGATCGCATTGGGCCTGGCCGTTATGATCCTGTCGATTGCCATCATTATCGGGTTTAAGAAAGAAGTGCGAAACAAGGTGATCGGCTTTGGTTCGCACATCCAACTAACGAATTTCGACAGCAATACGTCCTACGAATCCATACCCGTTGCCATAAGCGACACATTGATGGACGAACTATCCGCCTATCCGGGCATACGCCACGTAGAAGCCTACGCCACCAAACCCGGGATATTAAAAACAGAAACCGACTTTCAGGGAATTATCCTGAAAGGCGTAGACGAACAGTTTGACTGGGCATTCTTCCGCAACAACCTGAAAGAGGGTAACGTATTCACCATCGACCCGGAGAAAAGCACGACGGACGTCATCATCTCGCGCTACCTGGCCAACTTATTGCAGTTGACGGTAGGCGATTCTTTCCTCTCCTATTTCGTACAAGAGGATATAAGAGCGCGCCGGTTTACCATAACCGGAATTTACGAAACCGGCTTTACCGATTACGACGAGCTATTTGTACTATGCGACATCAAGCAGGTTCGCCGGCTAAACGGATGGGACAACGACCAGGCAAGCGGCCTGGAACTATTGGTAGACAATTACGACACGCTGGATCAAACGGCCGAAAACCTGTTCTTCCAGATGGCAGATAAAACCGACCGGCAGGGAAACTCCTACTTCATCCGTTCCGTAAAAGACCTGAACCCAATGATATTTAACTGGCTGGATGTATTAGATATAAACGTAGTTGTCATCATCATCATCATGCTGGCCGTCGCCGGTTTTACGATGATATCAGGCCTACTCATCATCATCCTGGAACGCACAAACATGATCGGCATCCTCAAAGCATTAGGACAAACAAATGCCGGCATCCGCAAAGTATTCTTATACGTCTCCTTCTTCCTGAT
>JAISCM010000256.1 GCA_031265595.1 Tannerellaceae bacterium | reverse complement strand
GGACTGCATATTAATTAAAATCTACAGACGAAGGGCCCCGGCCTTTTCGTCCCCCCTACACCGGTGAAACGAAATTACGGCTGGTGGAACGTACACGTTCCACCCTCCTTTCCGCTCTGGGAAAGGGTTTGCGGCCCTTGGTGGAAGGTGGAACGTAGGTAGTAAAAGTAGCTGGAGGGGAGTTGGAGTAGTAAGAACCGGCTACCCAATCGAAGGAAAGGTATTTATTTGTTAAAAAATTCTTCGCGAAGTGTTCAATAATTCTTCGCGAAGTCTTTACAAAAACTTCGCGAAGAATTTATAAAGACTTCGCGAAGTTTTTCTGAACACTTCGCGAAGATTTTTTCTCAAGCTATCGCCCTGGTTTGGTGGTGGTATCAGCAGGGTTATGATTTTGTTTTTTATTATCTTTGCATCTGTGTGATTAATGTCTGGATGAATAAACAAACTCTCAAATCTATTCCTTCGCAAGGGAGAATCAATGTTTTCGACTTTCTGAGGTCGCTTATGATTCTTTTTGTCATCGTATTACATGCCAGTATGACTTATATGATTGACAGCCCTTCGTGGTGGTATGTTATCAGTCCAAAAGTGAGCCCGGTGTTTGTAGTTATCGTTAATGTATTAGACCTCTTTATGATGCCTGTCCTTTTTTTTATTTCCGGTTATTTTACGCCGGCTTCTTATGTAAGAAAAGGGACCGTTGGGTTTCTGAAAGATAAAACCAGGCATATCCTTTTTCCCTGGCTGTTGGGGATTGTCGTTATCGTTCCTTTATACTCCTTGTCTTTAGGGAAGTCGATACAGGATGTGGTTGGGATGGTAAAAGAGAATCCTTTTTATTTGTTTAATCAGCAGGGGCATTTATGGTATTTGAGCATCCTTTTTCTTTTTCTTTTTGCCTACGCTTTCGTGGCCCATTTCAGGCCGCCGGATCGTATACGTACGGCTGCATCCAGGCAGAAAAACAGGAGATGGCTGCTTATGTGCATGGCTGTTTCTGCCATTTGCGCCTGTCTGTCTGCTGCCTATATTACTTCTTTTGACAATTGGCTGTACATAGCTTCTGTCTTCACGCTGAAACCGGCTAAGGTAATTACCTATCTATGCATATTTATCCTGGGGATCTACGCCTGGCAAACAAGCTGGTTTATCAAAGGCGGATGGATGCCCCGTATCAGCCTGTGGCGTATAGGGGCGATAAGTACGGCGGCTTGTTATATCGTGTTGAGGCTGCTGATTCTTCCCGCATACGATTTCCCGCTATCAGATAAACTTGTACCTGTTCTTGATGCAATATGCTCTTTTACAACACTGATGTATGCCTTACTGATAGGTATGAAATGGCAGACAAGCCGTATCGCCTGTTGGCTGGCGAGGCTATCCCCCTGTTCGTATGGTATATACTGGATACATATACCGCCGATGATCTTGTATTTGCATCTGGTAAACGATGCCGGTTTCCCTATTTTTCTAAAATGGGTTTCGGGCATCGTACTAACGTGTGTATGTTCGTGGCTGATCAGTAACTATGTATTGAGAAAGCTACCCCTGCTCAGAGATATGTTCTGATTGGTTGCTGCCGGTCATCTTTTTCTTCTGTAAATAAAAGATGATACAGGTAGATATACATACCAGGATTTCCGATAGGGGAAGGGTGGCCCATACCCCGTTTACCCCCCAGCATAGCGGCAATAAATAGATCAGCGGAATGAAAAAAGCCTGCCTGATCAGGCTTAAAGCAGCCGATTTGACGGCGACGCCGATATGCTGGAAGAATCCACCCATCAGCAACTGGCAGCCGGCTATCGGTAATGTAACGGTCAGCACAAAGAGCGCTTTCGATGCCTCTTCAATCAGTTCCGGGTTCGGATTAAATATCTGCACCATCTCTTTTGAAGCGAATATACCCAACAACAAGGCAATAACGCCCATACAAAAAGCCACCCGGAACGCATAATATAGCGTCTGGAACATCCGCGTATAGTTTCGCGCCCCAAAGTTATATCCGATAATAGGCTGTATCCCTTGCGAAATCCCGATAAAGATCATAATAAACACATAGTGAAAGCGGCTGGCCACAATATATCCTTCCAAAGAAACGGGCGTACTATAGGCGATAAGCTGCCGGTTGGTGAAAAAGACAATGAGCGAAGTCATAGCCGTGATCACGAAGGGGGCGAATCCTATATTCACGATCTGATAAAGTATATTGGCGCGTAGCCTCATATTCTGTATCTTAATAGGGAAAAAATCGCTCTCCTTACTAAAATAAGGGATTATGATACAGGCAGAAAGAATAGTAGACAGCAGGGTGGCGCCTCCGGCCCCCTTCATCCCCCATTTGAAAACAAAGATAAAGAGAGGCGCCAGGATGAGATTGAATACTACACTGCTGGCCATGATATACATTGACTTCTTAGGGAATCCGATGGCTTTCAGGATATTGATAAAGGTAGTACCCATATTCAGAAACAGGCTGGCCGGTAAATAACAGGTGAGGAAATCTGCGGCAAAATGATACGTCTCCTCCGTAGCTCCCATCCAGTAAAGGAGGGGCTCCATAAACAGATATGTAATACCAATAGGGATAATGGATACAACGAAGGTAAAGAGAAGCGACGTACCCATCACCTGCACAGCCATTTCCTTATTACCGAGGCCAAGGTAGATAGAGATACGGCTGGACGTACCAACGCCTATCAATGTACCTAATGCCGCCAGCAGATTCATAATGGGCAACAAGACGCCGAGGGCTCCAAGGGCATGGTCGCCCAGACCGGGGCCATACCCGATAAAGACGCTATCGATCATGTAATAGATAGCCAACGTAAGCGTTCCGGCTACCGAGGGCAGGGTGTATTGCCAGAAAAGCGGCTGAATCTTTTTAGCCCGTAATTCAAGTATTTGTTTCATTCGTTAAAATTTAATGGGGATACCATTATAAAAATCCAGTATTTTCGCCCGCAGGATGTAGTCATATTTGGCTTGTATTTGTTCCCACTGGCTTTGCAAAAGCCTTGTCTTTACTTCATCATATTCGAATGGCGTTAATTTGGCCTGCTCATAGCGGAGTTGTGCATGCCTGAACGATTCTGTAGTAAACGTTACCGCATCGTTCGACGCCTTGTATTTCTCGTATGCGGCAGCGGCATTCTTATGTGCCGTCTGAATTTCTTTATAGAGTGTTTTCTTTATATCTTCCAGCATCAACTGCCTGTCTTGTATATCTAATTTGGCAATGCGTACTTTATTGCGCGTTGCAAAGCGATTAAAGACCGGGATACTCAGCCTTAGTCCTATCAGCATATAATCATTATTTTTCAACTGGTCGCCAAACGATTCGTTTGCCTTTATCAGTTGATTGGTCGATGGGTTAATGATGTCTTTGGCATTGTACTTATACAGGTAGCCGGTTCCCCACTCAAAGACCAGGCTCAGGTTGGGCATATAATCGGCTTGTGCTACTTTCAGCGCTTTCCCGGCGCTTGCTATTCTGTACTCCTGCTCTTTTACTACGGGCTTACTACTTACGGCATGCTCAAATATTAGTTGTGTAGGCTGTATCTTACGAAACATATCTTCTATCAGCCTGTCGCTGAAGGAGGGCGCTTTTATGTCAAACTGGCTTTCCCGTTCCAGTTCAAGAACCTGCGCTAAGTCAAGCAACGCCAGTTCCAGGTTATTTTGCGCCTCAATCACCGCTACTTTATCTTTGGCCAACTGCGCTTCCATATCATACAGGTTGACGGAAGGTATGCTTCCGGCCTCGTTCAGGAGCGTCGTTTTCCGCAACTGGGTTTGCGTCAAGGCCCAATGCTCTTCATTTATCTTTACAAGTTCCTTATTGAATAACACCTGTAAGAATAAAGAGGTGATATTGATAGAGAGATTATCTTTTGCCTTTTCCAGGTTTTGGGTAGCCGCTTCCAGTTCTAACTTTGTCCGCGCTATCTCATTCGGGATACGAAAACCGGTGAAAACAGGGATTGAACTACTTGCCCCCAACGCCGTTTTAGATAAAGATTCATCCAGATCCGGATAGGTTTGCGAGCGCCCGAAACTCCAGTCCTGGATAATTGCTGCATTCAGATCGGGCAAGCGGCTGTTTTCGGCCGTACTCTGTTGCACCTCCGCCACCTTCCGCTGAACCTTTAGCCGTTGTATACTTATATTATGTTCGATGGCATATTGAATACACTCTTCCAATGTCCATCTCCTATAATTCGTACGCAGACGGGTATTTACGCTTCTGCCCCCTCTTCCATCCGTTTGTGCCAGCGCTTCGTCTGCCGGATATAGCAGGAAAAGGGAGAATATCACATATACGTATACTTTTATTTTCATACGATTAATCTAATTGAAGCCCTCTTACTCTTTCGTCTACTGATAATCCTTTTTTTATCTCGATAGAAACGCCGTCCGACAATCCCACTCTGACGCGCCTTCTTTCAAAAACCTGCTCCTTTCCCTGCGCTTTCAGTACATAGACGAATGTCTTGCCTTCACTGAACTCCACTGATGATTCGGGGATTACAATAACATTCCGGGCCCGTTTGATAAGAACTTCGGCATTCGCACTATAGTCTGCCCTGATCAGCACAGAGTCGGGCGTACGCAGAGCTGCTTTAATTTCATAGAGTACGGTTCCGTTCTCTCTTTTGCCTTCCGGTGCGATATATTCAATATACGCCCTGAACACCTTGTTGCTGATAGCTCCTATTTTTATTCTTACCGGCATATTGTTTTTAAGCAGATGGACTTCCGTCTCATCTACATTTCCTTTGAATATCAGGTCGGCCATATCAGCCACGGCAGCAATGGTAGTCCCCTCATTAAACACGTTGGACTGAATAACATAATCCCCTTCTTTAATAGGAAGGTTCAATATCGTACCGGAAGTGGTAGACCGGATTTGCGTATTGCTTAACCCCGAAAATCGTTTAGCAACGCCATACGTTACAATCTCCAATGCGTCTTTGGCATTTCTCTGCTCTTCCAACGCTTTCCGGTAAGCGGCTTCCGACAACTCAAATTCGTTTCGTGATATTACTTCATTCCTGTACAACGTCTGTTGGCGTGCGAAGTCTATCTCTATCTGGCTCAGGTTTATTTCAGCAATCCTTACCCTGGATTCCGCAGCATTCAATTCACCCATTTCCGTTGTCACCTTTACGTGGGCGATGATCTCTCCTTTCTGAATACGTTCGCCGGCTTCTTTTCTTACATTATTGATGATCCCCGATATCTGAGGCTTAATTAATATCTTATTCCGGGGCTCTATATTACCGGTAGCTACAACCGTATTTTCCACATTACCTACTATAGGTGCAACAATATCGAAGGATATAATCTCCGGGCGGGATTCATCCCATAAGAATTTGAAAGTTACAAGAACTATGATCAGTAATATGGTAAATATGATAATTCGGCTTACTTTTCTCATAAATAAACAGGGTTTATTTTGTTTTCTTACTCTTCTCTTATAGCGTCAATTGCTTTAATACTCAAAGCCCTCATGGCCGGTATGATTCCTGCCAACACTCCGCTGATTAACAATATAACAAGAGATAGAATCCCTATCTTAAATGTAATCATAGGATGTAATATGAACATATTTTCTTGCTTTTGTACCCACGTCAAATCCGCTATATGCAAGGCGTAAATGCCGGCGCATAGCCCCCAAATGCCTGAAATCAATGTCAGGACAATACTTTCCCA
>JAISCM010000272.1 GCA_031265595.1 Tannerellaceae bacterium | reverse complement strand
TACGATTCCTTTCGATACCGTTACGCCGGCCATTTCCACCCCACAGCCAAAGATGGCAAAGCCCACACAGGCTACTTTGGCCGAAGCCGGAAAGTCGGGCAAAAAGGAATTAAAAAACGACAGTCCGATCCCGCCGTTGGCAAACACATCGCTTACGCCGTATAATTTAATAGAAGCGCCCAGCACCATCAGGAAGGCCGACAGCAGCGCCGAGTAACGAACGCCGATCTTATCAAGGATGATGCCGGCCAGTATAAGGAACAGGGCAAATACATTAAGGAAGAACTCCGAACCGCCCACCGTACCGAAGGTTTCGGGCGACCAGTTCAATTGCGTTTCCAACAAGGTGCTTAGCGGAGCCAATACGTCTACAAACATATAGGCAAAAAACATCGTACTCGACAACAGGATAAGCGCTATCCAGCGGAATACGGCAGTGTCTCTCAGGGTAGGTTTCTTTTCAATCATACTATTATTTATTTATAATTCTTTTCTTTAAGCAGCGGCAGGGCTTCGGCTACTACAAAGTTGCTTCCGCCTATAAATACCATATCATCTTCACCGGCCAGGTGCATCGCCTGGCGTACCGCATACGCCAACTTATCACAGGCTACGCCAAGCAAACCGGCCGCTTTACCACGCGCAGCAAGTATGCCGGCCGGCAACGCACGTCCGGTAGACGCCTGGGTGAACAGGTAAAAACCGAACTTTGGCATTTCCTTCAAGATGCTATCTATATCTTTATCGGCCGACAGACCGATCACCATATACAAGTTCCGGCGTGATACAATACACGTTTTAATATGGAAATTAAGGAATCTCCAGGCGTCGGGGTTATGCCCGGTATCCACTATCGTATAAGGGGCAGGCGATATTTCCTGCCAGCGGCCTTGCAGTCCGGTTAGTTCTACTACATGTTCAAAACCGTTCCTTACAGCTTCTCTCGGTATATCTATATCTATATACAGATCGGCCAATACACGCAATACGCACAATACCGTCAGCGTATTTGCTACCTGGATAAGTCCTGCCAATTGTCCGAATAATTGTCCGTAGTCTGCGGTATCATAATACCATTCCTTTTCTTTTACAAGATGCGGTTCTCCAAGCAGTAGCTTTTCGTTGCCTGTGTAGTATAGGGGCGCTGCCATCTCTTCGGCTTTCTTTATAAATACATCGGCTATTACGTCGTCGGATATTGCTCCTACTACTACCGGCGCTCCGGGTTTGATAATACCTGCTTTTTCGTAGGCTATCTCGCCCAATGTCTCTCCCAGCAGTTGGGTATGGTCTTCACTGATGTTGGTAATAATGCTCAGGATGGGGGTGATGATGTTCGTACTGTCCAGCCTGCCGCCCAAGCCTACTTCTATAATGGCAATATCCACCTCCTGAGAGCGGAAATAGTCAAATGCCAGGGTAGAGGTAAGTTCAAAGAACGAAGGGTGCAGGGGTTCGAAGAAGGCCCGGTGTTTTTCTACGAAATCAACGATGTATTCTTTTGGGATCATCTCGCCGTCTACACGGATCCGTTCGCGGTAGTCTACCAGATGGGGAGACGTATAAAGGCCTACCCTATAGCCTGCGGACTGAAGGATGGCCGCCAGCAAATGGCAGACGGAGCCTTTGCCGTTCGTTCCGCCTACATGGATCGTATCATAGTATGTATGCGGATTGTCCAGGTAGTCGTCTAAGGCAAGGCTTGTGGCCAGTCCCGGTTTGTAGGCAGCCGCTCCGGTATGTTCGAACACCGGCGTGCTGGTATATAGATAATGCAACGTTTCTTCGTATGTCATCCTTTTATAATTGTGTTCGCGCAAAAGTAAGGAATTAATTCCATACCTTTGCCCCGAAGAGAATAGAAAGCGATGAGTAAAAAACAATACACCTATATCCCCGACAAGAAAGTTTGTTCCAATCAGATCACCATCGAGACCGAAGGCGATACGATCTGCCGCGTTGAAGTAGCCGGCGGCTGCCATGGCAATTCGCAAGGCGTGGCCAGCCTGCTGAAAGGCATGCGTATAGACGAAGCCATCAAACGCCTGGAAGGCATCGTCTGCGGAAAGAAAGGCACTTCCTGCCCCGACCAGATAGCCCAGGCGCTGAAAGAACTAACGCGCTAACGCGTTTATAGCTTATATTTGTTTCTGTATGCTTGCGGAGTATAGCCGGTTACCTTTTTAAATTGTTGGTTGAAGTTGGAAAGATTATTAAAGCCACATTCATGCGCGATGGTTGATATCTTAATATCGGTTTCTATTAATAGGCGGTTGGCATGCCCTATCCGAAATTCATACAGAAAGACAGAGAAGCTTTTGCCTGTTCTTCTTTTAAAATAGCGACAGAATGCGGTAGGTACCATACAGGCTTTCTCCGCTACCTCTTCCAGCCGTATCGGATGGGTAAAATTTTGAATAATATATTCGTATACGGTATTGAACTGCTGGAAGTCGGACGTACTATACATGCTTTTAGAGAAACCTGAGCTGGCCAGGTATTCAAAATTTTCTTCATTCGACATGGTTTCAAGTAACAGAAGCAATCCGGAAATACGTTTTAATCCGTTTTCATGGAATATCCTTCGTATCATCCTTCCTATCTTTATCCGCGAACTCCCTGTAAAACGGATACCGCGTTGCGATCGTTCCAGCAATAACCGGATAGGCGTCATTTCGGGCAATGTAATAAATTGCAGAAGCACATCTTTACGAAATTGTATAACATGTGCATTCGTATTCAGGATCGAATTTTCTTCAAGATATTCATTATCGCTTTTCCATCTGTGGGGAAGATTCTCTCCTATCAGGCACACATCACCCGGGCCAAACGTTTTGATACTATCGCCTATGTAACTTGTACCCGTACTTTTCACAACCAGTAAAATCTCAATTTCAGGGTGATAATGCCAGGGTACTATAAAATGAGGCAGTTCCTCTTTGTAAAAAATAAAAGATTGTTCGGAAGAGGGACGTAGTTTTTGATAAAATGGTTTCATTGCTTTTCATTTCGTTTTTGATGATCATAGGGGTTATTTTGAAGAGGTAAATGTACTAACTTATTTTTTAATTGTTACTCATAATTATCTCTTCAGATGCAATATAAACAGAAAAAAGGTTAAGATATCATTATGACTGGTCAAAAAAAAGAAAATCTCTTCTTATAGGCTCATCTATATTTGTGAACATAATATCATGAAATACAGAAATTTTAATACATGATTAATTATGAACCACTTCGCATTTATTGACTGGATTATTTTTATAGTATATGCCATAATCATCGTAGGGGTAGGATTATGGGTCTCGCGAACCAAAAAGGGGGAAGAGAAAACGGCTTCCGATTACTTTTTAGCCGGAAAATCGCTTACCTGGTGGGCGATAGGGGCTTCGTTGATTGCGGCTAATATTTCGGCAGAACATTTTATTGCCATGTCAGGCTCCGGATATGCAATCGGTCTGGCCGTTGCATGTTATGAGTGGATCGCAGCTGCGGTATTACTGATTGTTGCCAGGTATTTTCTCCCTGTATTTTTACGTACGGGTATCTATACTATGCCGCAATTTCTTAATAAACGGTATGACCGCCGGATCAGTACCAGCTTATCTGTCTTTTGGCTATTGATGTATGTGTTTGTCAATCTTACCTCCGTCAGTTATCTGGGCGCACTCGCCTTGGAAAAAGTATTAGGTATCCCTTTACTCTACGGAATCGTAGGATTATCACTTTTTGCTGCCATTTATTCCCTTTATGGAGGATTGAAAGCAGTGGCATGGACAGATGTTATACAGGTGATATTTCTTATAGGTGGAGGATTGGTAACTACCTTTTTGGCTGTAGATGCAGTAAGCGGCGGCGAAGGTGTCTTTGCCGGTTTCAGGGAAATTCTCCACCAGGCTCCCGAAAGGTTTACCATGATCATAGAAAAAGGGATACATGCTATTCCGGACGGGACTGACGGGGCGATGAAAGATGCGTTTCTGGACCTCCCGGGTGTAGCGGTCATCTTAGGTTCTATGTGGCTGACAAATATTTGTTTTTGGGGATTTAACCAGTACATTATACAGCGGGGGCTGGCAGCGAAAAGTATAAAAGAAGCTCAGTATGGGTTAACATTTGCCGCATTTTTAAAACTCCTGGTTCCTTTACTGGTTGTAATTCCCGGTATTGCCGCCTATGTGCTACATGCGGATATTGGTAAATCGGATGAAGCTTATCCCTGGTTGCTAAATAATATCGTACCACCGGGCATTACCGGTTTGGCTTTTGCTGCATTAACCGCTGCGGTGGTTTCTTCATTGAGTTCGATAATCAACAGTACATCTACCATCTTTACGATGGATATATATAAAGAATACATACGGCCCGATGCCGGAAATAAAGAACTGGTGCGTGTAGGGCGTATGGTGGCATTCGTATCCCTGCTGATCGCTACATTAATAGCCCCGGAGTTTGCTTCATTCGATCAGGTTTATCCCTTAATACAAGAGTATACCGGATTTATCTATCCGGGGATATTCCTTATATTCTTTATGGGTATGTTTTGGCGTCATGCTACGGCTAATGCTGCTTTATGGACGGCTATATTTACATTGCCGGTAGCTTTTGCCATGAAGTTTCTCATTCCTGATATGCCGTTTATCATACGGATCGGTTATGTGTTTATTATTTTATCTGTCCTTTTTGTCGGCCTAAGTTTGCGGGAAAGGAAGCACAGGGTAGCGGCTTCGGCGCGGAGTGAAGAGGCAAAGAAGAAAGACGTGCGTTTCGGGTCGATGATGATCGTTCTTTCGGCTCTGGTGGGTATGGTTGCTGCCTGCTTCCTTAAACGGTTTTCGTCTTTTGCACTCGATTCGGTATACGTGTTGGTAGCCGGTTTCATCCTTTTAGGTATTGTGCTGATCACAAATGCCAGACGTTCCGATATGGATGAGAAAGCCCTTATTTTCGACCGGAAAATATTCAAGACCCCTATACCCTTCAATCTGATTGTGATCGGTATCTGTGGTATATTAATATTCTTATACCTTTATTTCTGGTAAGTATAGTTGTAAAAGCTAATATCAGGTTTAAATATGAATGATAGTAATGGTAGTAATTTGCTGATCAAAGCAAGAGAGGAGTCTTTTTATCAAAATTTCACCGCACAGGAAGCCAAATGGAAACATCTGAACTTTTGCGCACGAACCCTGAAAAAGGACGAAGTATGGAGGCAGCATACCGGAAATGCCGAGTATTGCATTGTATTACTGGGTGGAAACTTTGCCGTTACATCCGGTAACGAAAGCTGGCGGACGGGTAATGGACGGGCCAATGTATTCAGCGGGCTTCCCCATGCGCTTTATCTCCCGGCACATACAGACTTTACGCTGGTGGCTGAAAGCGAGCTGCTGGATATTGCTTATAGCTGGGTGGAAACCGATCAGCAGAACGAGCCGGTTTTTATTACACCTCAAATGGTACAGGATATGGGGATAGAGCTTCGGGGCGGAGACAATGCCAGCAGGCAGATAAACCGCATATTGCCACCGGGGTCTCCCTGCCACCGGTTAGTTTGTGTGGAGGTTTATACACCCTCCGGCAACTGGAGTTCTTTCCCTGCCCATAAACATGATGAGCGGAAGGTAGATGCCGAAGGAACATTGAAAGAGGCCTGCCTGGAAGAGATCTATTTTTATAAAACAGATAAACCCCGGGGATTTGCCATTCAGCACATCTATACGGAAGATCGCGCGCTCGATGAATTAGTGGAAGCGCATAACAACGATGTGGCGCTTGTGCCGCGTGGTCATCATCCCGTAATAGCCGGTCATGGATATACGGTTTATTATCTGAACTTCCTTGCTGGTAGCGATCAGAGCCTGGCCGCAAGTAACGACCCAGACCATGAATGGATTTATGATACCTGGAAAACAATGGACCCGAGACTCCCTTTGGTAACAATAGAAATGAATAAATAAATAAAGCGCAGCGCTATGTATGATGTAATTACGTATGGACGTTCGTCTATAGACTTGTATTCAAACAATATCGGAGCTCCCTTTACCGAGATAAAGGAATTTAGCGCCTTTGTAGGAGGCTCGCCGCTTAATATAGCTGTAGGTACAAAACGTTTGGGACT
>JAISCM010000209.1 GCA_031265595.1 Tannerellaceae bacterium | reverse complement strand
CAAATCAGCGACGAAAAAGGAAGTGTTGTAGAAGTAGAAATAATGGAAGAACCCAGGCTCAATGGCTTTGAGATATTTCTGACAGATGGAGAAGGCAATCTGTTGAAATGTATGCCCAGTGAGTTTACGATCATGTATGGCGATATTCCATCCCCTGTATTAGCGTATCATGTGGGTATTGCCAAGTATTTTGAAGACAGGGAAGAAGACTTGTTCTTTCCGGTGAAAGGATTGGAAAAGAATAAGACAATTCCTGAAGGAAAACTCACGGGCGTAGTCAATGGCTTGCAGACACGAAGCGAAATCCGCTCGGGGAATGCAGACGACCGCCTTCGTATTCCTATCTATCAGGGCGATTACAATGCGGCGGGTAGCGATCTTGCCCTTAACCACTTAATTTGCGAAGTGATAATTACCGGCAAAACCATCCCCGGACATTTACCCGTAGGCAGCCTTGTAGATATTACCATCAAAATAGATCAGTCGCTTACCATGTTCTTTAATGCCTATTTTCCTGCGCTGGACTATTCCGAAGAGCTGGAAATCGAAATCCAGCAAATCCGCATACAGTCCGTACAAAGCCTGAAAAAAGACATCGACAAAGCAAAAGAGAAAGCGATAAAGGCGAATGCAAAAGATATTATTGAAGAGCTTTCCGAACTGGAAGAACAGGTAGAACACGACAAAGGCAGCCCCGACGGAATGATGAAAAACCAGGATCACCTCCGTAAAATAATACTCAAACTCCCACAAACAAAGGCCAATTGGCAGGAAGTAGCCAATGAAATGAACCAAGCCTATTCCGATTTGAAGAATTACATGAGAAAAGTAAAACAGGACGGCGACGAAAACAAATTGGATATGGGCAAAGTAACAGATCTTCTGGATGATCTTGACCGAAAGATAAAGCAAATTACAGCCGAGAAGAACATCCGGGAAGCAAAGAAAGTGATACAGGAAATAGGAGCGTTAGAGTTCCAGATTCGCGACGCCATCAACGGAGGCCTGGAGATGGTTAAAATACTGGCTCAGATGAGTGCTAATTTTGATAGCTTAGAATGGAAAAACCCTGTTCTTGCACGGCAGCTCATTGCAAAAGGAATGGACTTGGTCCTTGCAGGACACATCAATGAAATCAGAATGATTGTAGTGCAATTAGTTCAAATACTTAAAAATGAAATTCCAGGCGGCGGCACCTTAAAAGGCGGAGGGGCATAATACCATCTTTTTATACAATATCGTTTCGTTAGAAGATTGACGCCATAGAGCGTCTGATTCCGACAATCTTCGTAGCCCGAAAGAAGCCTCCTCCCTTCCCAAGCGGGATAATGGGAAAAACACGCGGAAAATGGCCGCTATCTCTTGGGAGATGATGCCATTTTCTTACGGAAATGGGGCTATCTCTTACGCTATGGCGGCTATCTCTCACGCTATGGCGGGCATTTCTCTTATATTTTCTTCAGACAGGCAGGCGCCTGAAGACACGAAATATACACGATCCTATCAGTAATCGTTTTTAACGGAATGACCTATTTCTGCTGAGAGCCTATTGCTAATTAACAACTATTACATATCTTTGCGTTACGGAAAGGTTTTAAACGTAAGTGATCATGGTAGAATTTAAGAAGTATAGCTCCATAGAAAATACCTATAATAAGGATTTTTTGGATAGAATTAAGTCAGACGGGTATGACGCCCTTACATACGTGGTGCAGGAAAAGGTACACGGGTCAAACTGTTGCTTCATTACGGATGGAAAGGAAGTGCATTTTGCCAAAAGAACGGGGCTTATGGAACCCGATGAGAAGTTTTACGACTACGAAGAATTGTTTACCCGCTATAAGGAAAGAGTACTTCTGCTGTACGCCCAGGTGAAAGAGAAGTACCCGGACACAGAAAGCCTGTTGGTATATGGCGAAATGTTCGGAGGGAGATACCCGCACCCGGATGTTAAGAATAATTCTCGCACAATGTGTATTCAGAAAGGAGTATTCTATTGCCCGGGACACGAGTTTTACGGATTCGATGTGTATGTACGCGGAGCAGACAATAACAGGTATTTGCCTCTTCACGAATTAAACGAATTATTTGAAGCAAACGGGTTCTTGTATGCAAAGACTTTGTTTGAAGGAACCATCGATGAATGTTTGTCTTATCCCAACGCCTTTCAAAGCCGTATTGCCGATTGGCTGGGGCTGCCTCCGATTGAAGATAATATCTGCGAAGGCGTTGTGATCCGTCCGGTTGAATCGGTCTTTTTTGGAAACGGCTCCCGCTTGCTCCTTAAGAGTAAGAATAGTAAATTTGCTGAAAAGAAGTCGGTAAAGAAAAGGCAACCAGCCTTGTTTGTTGAACCAACATACAGTAACGAATTAACTGATTTACTATACGTTGCCGAAGCTTATATAACAGAAAACAGGATGAATAATACGATAAGTAAAATAGGGGAAGTAACCTTCCCCAAAGATACCGGGCGATTGATCGGCTTATTAAGTAAAGATGTGCTGGATGATTTTCTAAAAGAAAATTCCGGCATGTATGCCTCTCTGGAAAAGAGCGAACAGAAAATACTAAACAAACATATCAACAAACTGTCAACCGACTTAATCAAGAAGGTTCACATGAGTTGAGACGGATGATAGCGTCTATTTACTCCCATAACCATATCCATAAGCGCCATATCCATAATGCCCATAACCATACCCCGTTCGCTTATGATCAACCGCGTTCAGGATAACGCTCATGTTTTTAAGCTTATTCTGAGTATAGATTTTTTCCACTTCAGGCAGCATACGTTTATCCATCAAACCGGCGCGAATAAGGAAGATCGTCAGATCGGCCACCCGGTTGATGATAGACGTATCAGCCACTAAACTATAGGGCGCACTGTCTATTATCACATAGTCATACAGCGCTGTTAGCTGGTGTATCATATCGCCCAGGCGTTTGCTGGCAAGCATCTGGGTGGGATTGGGAGGAAGAGGGCCAGTCGGTATAAGCGATAAATTATCACTTAACTCGCTTCTCTGAATCAAATGCTCCACATCATTTGTCTTTCCCAACAGATAATCCGTCACGCCCGGCAATCTCGTATCACACATTTGTGTACTAAGGGTACTTTTCCTGATGTCGAAATCGATCAGCAGTACTTTCTTTCCGGCAAAAGCCAAACTCAAGGCCAGGTTAGAAGACACAAAGGTCTTTCCCGAGTTCGGATTAAACGAGGTCAACATGATCACTTTCATGTTCTTCACATAAGCCTGCATAAAATCCATATTCGTACGAATAATATGGAA
>JAISCM010000109.1 GCA_031265595.1 Tannerellaceae bacterium | reverse complement strand
TCTGACTTATTCAATTGTAGAACCCAGCAACGGGTTGTTGCCTAATGGTAGTATCTCTTTATCTGGCTCTGAAGTCACATTTACTCCTAAACCTTCCCCCCCTTACAAAGGGGAAGGTACTTTTACTTTTAAAGTCACAGCCTCGCCAAATAGCAACCATACGTATGAAGCAGAAGCGACAGTACGTATACAAGTTATAGACCTAAAACTTGCAGGTAGCGGTACGTTGAATTTACCCGGGTATGACGGTGGTGAGGTGAATGATATATATTGTAAAATAAATATGAAAGCGGTTGAATTTAATCCGAAATATAAATTTATAACCGGCGCGTTTGCTGCGGAGGATGTAATTCCAGTTATAGATGGTGTCACTGTCGCTAATGCCGATAGTGTAGCTCAGGTATATGATTACCATATTCCTTTAGTGGGCGATTTGAATGGCGATGGAAGACCTGAGATTGTAGCATTAGGCCAGAATAGAGCTAACAAAACCGACCTTGGCAATGCAACCAACTATGAAATACTTGTAGACGCCATACATATCTTTAACGGGCAAACAGGGAAGGTATTGTTAACGTACGACGTGCCGATGTTCTTCCCACGTGGCACCGATGATGGCTATCACGGTAGTCCGGGCGCTATGGCTATGATTGATTCCGACGGAGATGGAGACGTTGAAGTAATATTGGCAGTCGCAAGATATGGGGATCCAAAGATCAGTAAAAGATTACATTCTTATGTAATACATTACGATAAGACTACCCTGGCATGGAGTATGTATAAAAATCCCAGTTGGTATGACGACGCTGGGGAGCCCTACTTTGATACTACTTTTGCTAATGATAATGATGATGATGATCTGGATGATTCGAATTTTTCAACCCCGGTTATTCAGATCGTTGATTTTAATAATGACGGACGAGCCGAAATATTAGCTTATAATAAGATATTTGATGCGGTAACAGGAAAAAAATTACTAACGTATGAAACATTAAATGACGACCCGTCTGCTGCGGGCTCTGCCTACGTAGGCCGTGATTATAAAGGAAAGGAGTCATGGGATAAAGATCATAGAGGCAATTCTAAAATAGGTTTTGCATCCGTATATGATCTGGATGACGATGGCCACTACGAGATTTGCGCCGGAGGAAAGGTTTATTATAACATCCATCTTGATTATGACACCCCAAGTAACAGTAGTTATAGCGTTCTTAACATAATGGAAAAACTTCCGACTGATCAGTATGATTGGCTGAAAGACAATGGTACTCAGACCGACAAAACTAAAGAAGTACGTGCTTTTACAGATGGCCGGACGGCTGTAGCCGATATTGACGGAGACGGTATACCCGAAATCGTTGCTTCTTATTATGTAGAATCCAATTTTCACCATGACATGGGGGTAAGTTATCCTACTAGTACCGCTGCTGAGACTGCTAAAGAGTATCATGATCATGGCTCTGCCAACAAACTGAGGATTGTAGCCTGGAATGCGCATTTGAATACAAGTGTTCCTACTAATTCAACCGTAGAGCTTAAAGCCATTCTGAATATTCCGCTGTCGAACTATGGCACAAGCGGTACCTATTCGTATATGTATATCGCAGATGTGGACGGGAGAGAACAGAACGGGAAGAAGTTGCCGGAAATATCCATGTTAGGCCCGATGTTCTATTGTTATTTATATGGTAATTCATGGGCAGGCTATCCTGTACATCCGAATGTGGCCGACAGCATGGCTGTCTCTTATCCAAGAACGGGAGGCCCCACAGACGCTACCCGGGCCAGAGGTGCGCTTATCTCGTTTACCTGGGATAATACGCCCAACATATCCATTTTCGACCGTCTGAAAGTATCCTTTATGATGGAGCATGCCGATGAATCCGTTAATACGGGTATCTCCCTGTTCGACTTTGATAACGACGGACAAAATGAGATTTGCTACCGGGATGAAACGACCCTGCGCATCATAAAGCCCCGCAAGAAGCCGTTCGTATCGTTGAATGATAATGATAAAAGTGTAACTATATTTAAAAGTAATGTTACCTCAAATACGGGATTTGAATATCCTGTGATTGTAGACCTGGATGGAGACTATTCGGGGGATATGCTGACTTCCGGTTCGACGGCTGGGAAAAAGTCAACACGCGACTTCCTTTATGCGATACAGGGCGAAAACGCCGATCTGGCGCCGGCCCGTACGGTCTGGAATCAATTCATGTATTCGCCTCTGAAGGTTACTGATAAATTACAGATCCCAGACCCGAGCCCGCCGCATCCGTTGTCGCCCGAGGCCGCTTTCTACAAGACAGCAGGCGATAAATACGAGACGTATATTTATAATATGAATATCGGGCAGGTTCCTTATTTTTCGGTTAATCCCAGTGGAGACAAGTCTGTTTATGCGCCTTTAGTGAAGATAGCTGACGCCGTTATTACAAATCCGGAGTTCATCCTCGCTGTCAACCCTTCTACCGACGTCGATACGATTCAATTTGTAATTTCCAATGCAGGGGAAGCTGCCATTAACGGAAATACCACTATCAAAATATATGAAGGCGAGACAGCTTCATTAGCTACAATATATCGTTCTGTAAACGTAGGCAGCGTAGCGATCTATCCTGGTGGGAATGTAACAATTAAAGTACCATTAAAGCTCAAGGCCGATATTAGTAAAACATTCCTCATTCGTGTGGCTGATGATAGTTTTGATGAGATACCGAATAGTGGAGGAAACCATAAAGGCGACTTATTTGGTCTGAGCGAGAGTAGTTTTGCCGATTGTCACTGGTTTGATAATGAAACGGTTCTATCTATATTCTATCTGAATAAAGATTATTATACGCTCCTTCCGGGCGAGACAGCCGTTCTTGATATATTGGCCAATGATATATTGACTTACTTCCTGCCGGATGTAAAAACGATACATAATTTCACTATTGCACCTGCCGACGGCAATACAATACCCTACTCTATTGTAAATAACAAATTACAGTTTACAGCGCCTGCTACGGGAGGGTTGATATGCTATAAATACACTTGCAATGATGATCCTAATCCTAGTCCTAGTCCTAAGCAATTAATAGGATATATCTATATATATGTAGCCGAATTGGAAACACCCAATACGCTTCTTTGTGACGGAGGAGGTTCTTATGAGCTGAAAATTAAAGAACTGCCGGAAGGAGAAGTAACATTTCAATATTATGACAGCAATGGCGCCTTGATAACCACCGGTAATCCCTCTTTCTCGCCTTCCAGTTTAAATCCTACGGTAACATTTTCTGTTAAGCCTCTCAACGTCAAGACGGATATACCCATCGCCAATACTAACTTAGGCGAGCACTTCCCCTTGAAAAGGATAGACTTTACGGTAGTTCCTAACACCGGCGCGCTGGAAACGATGCGATGGACGGGCCTTATAAACAGAGACTGGCGTACGCCGGGTAACTGGGTGAAAGTAGTTACTAATAGCGTCATTACCTCTGTGGTAAACTATTACCCAAACAGTTGTGTGGATGTAGTTATTCCTGCCGGACTAAAGAACTATCCGGAGCTTACTGCCGAAGCATACTGTTCTAAGATTACAATGGGCGACCGCGCCATGATTGCAGGTATCCATTGGTTGCATTATGGAACAGCCGAGGTAGAGTTTAAATTGAACGCGGATGAAAGAGACCGTTTCGTGATGTGGTCGGCGCCATTGAAAAACATGTATTCGGGCGACTATCACTTCAAAGACGGCGCCATTCCTAAATTTGGAGACGTCTATATGAATATGTTCCAGCAAGCCAAACCGGGTGGATCTGCTCCCGCAGCAGCCAATACCTTTACCGCTACGTTCGGAAATTTAGGCGTGCTGCTGTCAAAAGGGAAAGCCTTTAACCTGAATGTAACGAGTACGGCTGCCAATGCAGGCAAGTCGTTTATTTTCCCGCAAGCCACTACTTCCTATACAGATGTAAATGGTGTTAATTACACCCCCTTAGCAAGGGGGGAGGATGCCCATAAATTCATTATCGACAGGGACGACAGCGATCAGAACGGCTACGCTGAGCTAACGGTGGTAAATGATGTAGCCGGAAACACCCTGATACAGTTAGTAAATCCCTATATGGCTTATTTGGAGGTATCCCCGTTCTTAAATGGTAATCTTAACTTAAGTAATGCCGGATATGCTATATGGGATGGAAGTACAAGCGGTTTTACGCAAGCCGGTGTGATTGGAAGTCCTGACAACAGGTATCAAATAACGACAGTACCTACTCTGACTCCAAGTGGATTTATTCCTCCTTTACAGTCGTTCTTTGTTCAAAAGGAGGGGACAACAGCGCTTCTTGGTAAGGTTTCGATAACAGCAAACTGGACGCACACAAATCAGGGCAGCCCCTATAAACTACGGGCCGCCGGCGCGCCGGAGACAAACATCCTGCGTATCAAAGCTTCTCAGGATAAGCAGGTAAGTTATTCCGTATTGCATTACAATGAAAGTACGTCGCCCGCTTACAATGGTAAGGAGGATATGCACAAACTATTCTATCAGTTGGAAGAAGATGTGATACCGCTGGAGGTCTATACCTTTGCGCCCACAAGGGAAGTATTGGCGATTAACTCAAGTAGCGACTTTTCGCAAAATACGCCAGTAGGGTTGCGCACGGGTAAGGCCGGCTCTGTAACCCTGGAATTTAGCGGGATGGCTACCTTCGGGCATAATGTGTACCTGATAGACCATGCCCAGAACAATAAGGAAACCGATCTGCAGAAGACGCCCACCTATACCTTTACGGTAGCAAAGAAGGCGGCAAGCGACAAGGTGATAGAACTGAACGACCGTTTCAGCCTGCGCTCCGATTATACGGGCATAGGGCTGGGCAATGAGGCGATCAGTACAACGGGCCTTCATGTGTCTTCGCGCAGTGGATATATATATGTACAAACGTCGTCTCCCGTAAGCAGTCTGCAAGTGTACAGCGTTACCGGAGCGTTAGTTTATAGCAGCGCTACCCGGCAAGACTATTTCAGCATACCGGCAGACGGGCAGCAGACGTATATTGTAAAAGTAAAACTAAGTGAGGAGTACCTGACGCAAAAAGTATTTGTAAAATAAACTGCATTACTTGCATAAGAAGAAAGGGCGGGTAAAACTGCCCTTTCTTAATCTATCCGTAAGTAATGGTTATATGTTGATAGAAATGAATAGTCATCAAGCATCTGTTAAAAAACCTTTGTCTCTACGGATATTTTCTCTTGCCCAACCCACAGGATTCAAATATCATGAAGTAAAAGAAGACCATGTTTTCAGCCTCGAAAACAAAGAGTACAACCATATTCTCTTTTTGCTTGAAGGCAAACTGAAAATCAGTTGTAACAACTTTGTGAACAGGCAGCTCCACAGCAAAGAGTTCGTATTCATCCCCGTCTCTGCCGATATAAAATGTAAAACGCTGGGTCATTCGCAAATGGTCTTATTCACGTTCGACAACCCTGCCGCCCACCTGGACAAAGAGTATATGAACACCCTGCTCGACCACTGCGCCAAGACCGAACATACCTTCATCAAGCTACCCTTCTACGAACCGATAGAAAACTTCGTAAACCACCTCATCCTCTATGCCGGCCACAAAATAAACAAGAAGCTGCTGCAAGACATCAAAGAAATGGAGCTACTCACCATCCTGAAAGCCTTCTACAGCAAAGAAGACGTAGCCAACTTTTTCCATCCCATAATAGGCAAATCCCCCCATTTCAGGATGCAGGTATTGCGCAACTACCGCAAAGAGCCCCACGTAGACGGCCTGGCCCAACGCATAGGCATCGAGAAAAGATCATTCAGCTTCCAATTCAAAGAAGAGTTCAATATGTCGCCCTACCAATGGCTGCTAAACCAAAAAGCGAAGCACATCCATTTCTCCTTAGCCGAATCAGACAAGACCCTGGACGAGATACGCACCGAATTTGGCTTCAAATTCGCCGGCCACTTCACCCGCTTCTGCAAAAAACAATTCAACTGCACCCCCATCCGCCTCCGCCGCCAATTAGCCTACGAAAGCTGACAGACCCGGCACACCGGTAGCCGGTATAGCACAGTTTGCCCCGGCAACTAACGGATGAAGTAGTCAGTTTATCTCATCATTTTAGTTGTTTATAGTCAATAATTTACGGCTTTGCTCACCACATATTAAGCGTTTCACACCTGTGAAAGGCTCTTTACACACCTGTGAAAGGCTCTTATCACACCTGTGAAACCTTCGTATCACACCTGTGAAAACCTTAG
>JAISCM010000096.1 GCA_031265595.1 Tannerellaceae bacterium | reverse complement strand
CTGATCAATCGCCTGGCAAGGGGGTCGTTCAGTTCTTCGGCTTTACGGAAGGCTTCGCAGGCTTCTTCCTTATTATTCAGCCGGGTGTAACAGATGCCTCGCAGGCGGAAACAGGCGCCAAAGTCGGGCGCTAAGCTCAATGCTTTGCCTACGCTTTCCAGCGCTTCATTGTATTTCTGCAGGCGGACGCAGACGGCTGCTTCCTCTGCATAGTAATCGGGCGACTGATCGTTTCGCCGTATGGCCTCTTTTATATCTTCCAAAGCCCCTTCTATATCGCCTTTCTGAAACTTAGCCTGTTCGCGAAAGAAGTAGAAGTTGTCATCTACCTGCCCGTTTACCAGTGCGTAATACAAGTCGAAATCGTCTAATGCTTCGTTGTATAGAGCCAGTTTTGTTTTCAAATCAATACGTTCCAGTATATAAGGCGCGGCGGCGGGCGGAGTAGGCGTTCCCAACGTTAAGACGGCGCTATCCAGCAGGGCGATGATGTCGCTTATTTGTGCTCCCGGAATGTTCTCTAATGCTTTCGCTGTAAAATAATAACTATCGGAAGAGGCCAGATTGCTTTCATTTACCTTCATATACGAAGCGTAAGCCGCCGGAAACTCTCCTAAGTAGAAATAAATATCGCCTTCCAACTGCCTGTAGACGGGCAGGTCTTCCGTCTCGATGGCCTTCATCAGAGCGGCCATGGCGGCGCCGATTGACCAATTATTGTCTTGGATGGTGGTATCGCTTATGGCTACGCTATAAATCAGTTTGGCCTGATTATAATGCACATCGCCTTTGCTTTGGCTATACCGGGCGGCGGTGTTAATATCGGCAAGCGCCAGACTCAGGTAATTGAGTTCTTCGCCGGGCGTAGCAGCCAACGTCTTTCTATTCGTGGCATAATGGGAGGCGCGCGTCAGGTAGCCATCTTCTGCATCTGGGAAAGTAGCAATAAAGTCGGTGAGCGTTTCCAGATACGTCTTGGCATCCTGCGAAGTAGCCAGTAAAAAGAGGGAAACGGAGGCTTGCTCGATAGCCGCGGGCCAGGCCTTACGGATACCGATATTAGTATAGACGGAATTGAAAGCGTCGGTTGAGGCTACATTCAATGAGGTAACATACCCGGCAGAGACGGCGTAGGATTGCTCCTTTTTTCCGGAAGCATCCTGTTGCGCCAGCCCGAATACCTGCCCCGAAGCCAGGAGTAGCGGCGTATTGTCTTGCCCGCTTTCTAAAGGGATGCTCAGCCGGTAATAGCTATAAGGGTCTTTCAGTTTACTGATTTCGGACAGGGTTCCTTCTTTAAAAGAGACGTCTTTCCCCGGCGTAAACAACAGCAGGTAAACCGGCGTATTGACAGCCGGCGGCTCGGAAGCTAAAGGCAGAAAGGCCACCTTCTTAGTAACAGCCACCTTCAGACGGACAACATCATATAAATCATCCGCCCCAATGACAGAAGCAACGGGATACGTAGCGCCGTCGGAATCGGTAACAGTCGCTTTATCCGCCCCTTTGAAAGCGGAGTAACCAGACAAGGCCTCGCCCTCTTCGCCGATAAAAAACCCGTTTGTGGTAGCAATCTTCCGGTCATTCCTGTCGAATGTAGTAATTGTAATAACCGCCTTCTTTGATTTCTCCATCCATTTAGGAGCCTTTTGCGCAACGACCGCAGGAAGGCTCAGGCAGCAAATAATAAGTAGAATTATCTTTTTCATTTACTTTTCATATTGTTAGACTTAGCGGCAAAGATAAAAATTTAATTGATTCTACCTTTCATTTACCCTAATAATGTCTGCCTCCGCCCCATCATAATAGATACTAAAGGTCAGGCGGTGAAAAAACTTGTATTTTGTAGGTTTTATTTGTTTTTTTATGTTTCTTTGTGTAGGATTTTACCTAATATTAAATGTCATAACTAAATTGTAACAAAATGAGACTTAGATTATTTATCTTGTTAGCCTTTTTGGCTTGTTCCGTATGGAGTGGGAAAGCGCAGGTGTATATGGGTGGTTCGTTCAGAATACTTGACAACTCTGAAAATACATTTATTCATATTGCGCCTGAGATTGGGACTAATCTGAATGAGAAGTTCGCAGTGGCCGGTAGTTTAGCCTACTATAATCTCGATGGGTCGAGCATGGTTGGGTTCTCTCCGTATGTTCGGTATACTTTTGTAAAGAAAGGGTTATTGAGCCTCTTTGCCGATGGAGGTGTAGACTTGTATCTGGATGATCAAGTGTATTTGGGAGTGGGTATCACGCCCGGTATTTTAGTAAACACCCATACGCCTGTTTCGTTCTTTGCCAAGTATGGCTATGTGGGGTATGGCAATACGCCTATTAACCAAATTTCAGGTATTAACCTGAGTACGAGCGACCTGACTATCGGGTTTTATTATAACTTTTAATGAAAGGAGACGTCTGAAAAGGGCGTCTCCTTATTTGTTTCATTCCCATTCGATAGTGGCTGGGGGCTTGGAGCTGATGTCGTAAACTACGCGGTTGACGCCTTTTACCTTATTGATTATTTCATTAGACGTTTTGGCCAGAAACTCATAAGGCAACTGCGCCCAATCGGCTGTCATGGCGTCTGTAGAGGTTACGGCTCTCAATACGACGGTATTCTCGTAGGTGCGTTCGTCGCCCATGACGCCTACAGAGCGGATAGGAAGCAGCATAGCGGCGGCCTGCCACACCTTGTCGTACAAGCCCCATTCACGAAGCAGCGTGATGTAAATATCATCGGCATTCTGAAGGATCTCTACCTTTTCAGGGGTAATATCGCTGATAATGCGTATGCCCAATCCCGGGCCGGGGAACGGATGGCGCGTGATCAGGTGCGGCATCATACCCGATTCCATACCCACTTTCCTTACTTCGTCTTTGAATAGCAGGCGTAAAGGCTCCACCAGCGTCAGGTGCATCTTTTCGGGCAATCCGCCTACGTTATGATGGCTCTTGATAACGGTTCCCGTGATGGATAGCGACTCGATAACGTCTGGATAGATCGTTCCCTGCCCGAGCCATTTGACGTCTTGCAGTTTGCGGGCTTCTTCGTCGAAGACGTCTATAAAGCCTTTCCCTATTATCTTCCGTTTTTGTTCCGGGTCGGTTACGCCGGCCAATGCTTTGTAGAAGCGGTCTTTGGCATTTACGCCGATTACGTTCAGCCCCAGATGTGCGTAGTCTTTCAGCACATGTTCAAATTCGTTCTTCCTGAGCAGGCCGTGGTCAACGAATATACAGGTGAGGTTTTTCCCGATAGCTTTGTTCAGCAAGACGGCCGTTACCGACGAATCAACGCCTCCTGAAAGGGCCAGGATCACCTTATCGTCTTTAAGCTGTTCTTTCAGGCTGGCAACGGTTAGTTCGATAAACGAGGCCGGCGTCCAGTCTTTTTTACAACCGCATATATTCAGGAAGTTATTGAGTATCTGCGTACCATCGGTAGTATGGAACACCTCGGGATGAAACTGTACGCCCCAGGTCTGTTCTCCATCTATATGGAAGGCGGCCGCTTCTACGTCGGAGGTGCTGGCTATCACCCGGAACGAGGGCGGCAACTTGGTTATCGTATCGCCGTGCGACATCCATACCTGCGAGCCGGCATGAACTCCCATCAGCAACGGATCGTCTGTGCTTACCTGGGTAAGATGCGCCCGGCCGTACTCCCGCGAATTGGCATTCTCTACATTTCCCCCGGATGTATAGGCCATGTATTGCGCTCCGTAACAGATGCCCAGCAGCGGATACTTGCTTCGTATACCAGCCAGGTCTGCCTTAAAAGCCTTGTCGTCATATACGGAATAGGGGCTGCCCGAAAGGATAACGCCTTTTATATCGTTGTCGCCGAGGGGGAATTTGTTGTAGGGTACTATTTCGCAATACGTGTTTAGCTCTCTGATCCGGCGGCCAATCAACTGAGTAGTCTGCGAACCGAAGTCAAGGATAATTATTTTCTCGTGCATGGAGTTTAAATTGTTTAATTGAGTAGTGCAAAGGTAGTAATAATATTTTTACCTTTGCACGTCCATTTAGTTGAAACCATTATGAATTCAGAAAATAAGGAGAATAAAGAAATCAATAAATTATCATTGCTGATCGTAGCAGTCATTGTCTTGTTATTAGGTATAGGCGGAGCCGTTTACTACATCTATCACCAGAAGCAGCAAATGTCTGATCTGGTTGCAACGTTCGATCTGGAAAAGGAATCATTGGCAGATGAATTTAATGAACTATCTCTTCAATACGAAGGGTATAAGTTCAGTGTAAATAATGATTCCCTCCTTACGCTACTGAGCACCGAACAGGCTAAAGTACAACGCCTGATGGAAGAGCTACGTACCGTAAAAGCGACGAACGCCAAACGCATCAGCGAACTAAAGAAAGAATTGGAAACATTACGGAAGATCATGCGAAATTATGTGATCCAAATCGATTCGCTCAATCAGCTCAACCAGCAATTAACCAAAGAAAAAGATCAAGCCGTAAGACGCTACCAGCAAGCCTCATCTACAGCAGCCCAATTAACAAAAGACCTGGAAAAGCAAACCGAACGGGTGACGCTGGCAAGCCGCCTGGACGCTACAGGGATAACAGTTACGCCCATCAACGCACGCGGCAAGGAGGCAAAGAAGATAAAGCAAATGGAGCAGTTTGTAGTAAACTTTCGCATCGTAAAAAACATCACAGCCCCCGTAGGAGAAAAAACAATTTACATCCGCCTGCAAAAGCCTGATGATGACATATTAGTAAAAAGCCGTGCCGACGTATTCTTCTTTGAAGGCAGGGAAATCAATTACTCAATGAAGCGAACAGTAGAGTACGATGGCGAAGAGCTCCCGGTTACGATGTATTGGAACATAGAAGAGTTCCTCTCTCCGGGCGCCTACCGGGTAGACATCTTTGCCGATGGAAACCTGATCGGCCAGAGAAAGTTTGAACTGGAGAAGTAAGGCCTTTCCAGACATCGGAACCATATCCCCTTGATATTGATAAGGTAGGCCTCCTTTAAAGAAAGGTGCCTACCTTTTTTTAAAAAGGTGCCTACCTATTTGAAAAAAGGTCGGTACCTTTTTAGAAAAAGGTAGGCATGAAATTTTCAACACTGTTTGGAATAACCTCCTGAAGAAGTCTTATATCTTAATCTTCGGTTTATACATATCGCCGGCCGTCAGCCCCAGTTCCTTTTTCATGCGGATGCTGTATTCCAGGCCGCTCACCTCGGGCTTTACGTTATTGGTGCCGAAGGTGAATTTTACGCCGGCGTCTTTTGCCTTCTGAAGGATCGCTTTGTTGGGGATATTGTATAGTTCGTTTATCTCAAGGGCCTTTCCGCTTTTGGCAAGGGCGTCGATGAATTTATCCATACGGGCTTCCGTCCAGAACTCGTCGTAACGATCCTGCATCTGTGGGGGAAGGAAGCAGGGATTTACGTAAATGTCCATCGGCTCCTGTAATACGCCGCATATCTTGTCTACGATCAGATCCATATACTGCTGTTCGTTTTCAATCCAGGTCTCTGCCGGTATCCAGATGCGGCTGCGGCGTCCCTTGCTGTCGGTAAACGTTAGGGCGTCGGTAAATACATAATCAAACTCATTACGCACCTCGGGCGAGAAAGTGGTGATCCACTCACGTCCTTCGGCCTGCATGGCGAGGATGAAAGGCTCGGAGCGCATCTCGTTGAGGAATTGTAAGACTTCCACATCGTTTGTAATGGGGAAACCTATTCCGCAGTTTGGAGCGATTACATAATTGATGCCTGTCTGGCGCGATTGCCGGGCGGCTTCTTCTTTCGTAAGGCCGCCTTTAAGGTGTACATGGTAGTCCAGCACAGGGAAGTCTTCCTGGTGCAAGCGGATAATTTCATCTGTCTGTTCATCTATCGCCTCGGATGCCTGCGCGCTGACATCAACGCCCCGCTCGGTCAGGTTCAGCGAAGTAACCAGGATGTTTTTAAATTGAATATCCCCGCTACCTTCGCTCACCAGCGCAAAGATGCCTTCCGAAAGCAAGGCGTCTGTATGGGGGGCTATCCGGTAAGGGCTTTCGGGCTCGATATATTCTACTACGGGGTTTCCGTTTATATTGACGGTTACTTTCTTCCCTTCTGCGATAATATCCATCGTAAACCAGTCGTTTTCTTTTACAAAGCTTTTCGTAAGATTACGCACGGAGACGAGGCTGCCCGTCATTTTCCACCACACAGGGTCTGTCCTGTCATTATTAACGGCGATGCTGTATCCCTTGCTCAGGCTGGCGTCTGTATGAAACCAGATGGCGCCTTTGCCACCCGGCGTAGTGCGTACCTCCAGGCTTAGCTGAAAGTCTTTGTAGGCGCCTTTTTTAAGAATAGCCCAGGCGTCTGCGCCCGATAGCGTCAGGGCGTCGCCTTCTATAGAGACCTGCCCGGCCGTATTCCATTTACTACTGCTTTTGCCATCAAATAAATAGCCGCTGCCCGACGAGGAACACGAAGCAAGCGCAAAGCAGCATACGCCTGCCAGAAGAAGAAACACGTTTTTCATGGTTTTTAAAATTTTATGTTACATATTCGTGTTCAAAGTTACTGTAAAATTAAGATATGACACATATTTTAATGATTTTAACAAACAGTTTGTGAAAAGAAGAAAATATTATTTTACTTTTGTACATTCTCATGTAAACTTAATTTTATAGAAGCGCTATGCAAAACAGACGTAACTTTTTAAAACAAGCTTCCCTTATGCTTGCAGGAGGTATGGTAATGCCTCAGTTGTTAACATCATGTGGTGGTGAAACCGCCGCTAAAAAACATATCGGACTGCAACTCTACTCCCTCCGCGAAATGGTGAAAGACGAAAACATCCAGGCAGTGCTGGAAGCAGTGGCCAAAATGGGATACGACCATGTGGAAACTGCCGGATATGATGACGGTAAAATCTATGGACTGGAACCAGCGGAGTTCAAGAAAAGACTGGACGACCTGGGGCTGAAATGCACCAGCGCTCACCTGGGCCAGTCATTCACAAAGGATACCGAAGACAAAGTGATGGCCTGGTGGGACAAAGCCATCGAAACCTACAACCAGGTAGGTGCGAAGTATCTCGTACAACCTTCCATCTCGATCAACGACCAGACGACCGTAGACGATATGAAGATGTATTGCGCCTATTTCAATGCCGTAGGCTATAAGACAGCCGCCGCAAGCATGGCCTTCGGCTACCACAACCACGACTTTGAGTTCAAATTCAAATTCGACGGTAAAACGGCTTACGACTTCATGTTAGATACCGTGAGCAAGCAACATGTATTCTTCCAGATGGACGTATATTGGGTAATGATGGGCGGACAAGACCCGGTTCAATACCTGAAAGACCGCCCATCTCAGTTCAAAACAATACACATCAAAGACCAGATGGAAATCGGGGCCAGTGGCCTGTTAGACTTCCAGCCCATCTTTGAACAGATGAAAGCAAACAACGTAAAAGACTGGTACGTAGAGGTAGAACAATATACAAACAACAACCCCGTAGAAAGCGTACAGCAAAGTTATGATTTTCTGGCAAAAGCCGATTATGTATATTAACTCAAAACTCAGGTAGTCTAAAGTCGATGTAAAAGCCGGCCCTCCACAGAGGCGCCGGCTTTTCTATTCTTACTGCGTAAGCCCGCAGGCTTCCATAATATTCGCCCAATCTGCTGCCAGGCTGCTCATGTCGGGATATAGCAGGCTGGCGCCTTCGTTCCACAATACAGCATCATCCAGGGGACCGGTGTTTACGGCGATGGTGAAGATACCGGCGGCCACGGCAGCTTGTATGCCCATAGGGGCGTTTTCTACTACGATGGCTTCGCGGGGCTTTACGCCTGCTTTCTCCAACCCCATAAGGTAAGGCTCGGGATGGGGCTTTCCGTATTGTACATCGGAGGCGGTTATCATTTTATCTCGTTCAAAGATGCCGGGAAACGCACGGTTTAGTTTATCGATCAGGCTGTGCTGCCCGGAGCCGGTCACCAGCAATGTTTCCAGCCCGTATGCTTTTACCTGCTGCAATACCTCCGGCGCTCCTTTCATTACGCGTCCGTCGTTGTATACATTGAAAAGGGCGGCCTTTTCTTCATAGATCATCTTCTTTTCTTCCGGCGTAGCCTCGTGGCCAAAGGTGCGATAGAACAGTTCGTCTATCGTACTGTCGCCGGTGCGTCCTTCAAAGAGGTAGAAGTCTTCGGGCGTAGCCAGCAGATGATGCCTTACGGCCGTTTCCTGCCAGGCGCGTGCATGAAAGGGCATGGAGTCATAAAGCACCCCATCCATATCAAACAATACAGCTTTAGGATAGAGATCAGGAAATGCCATATCCCGGCTTACTTAGCAGCGTGAACATTTTCTTTTTGTAAGCCTCCACACCCGGTTGGTCGAAGGGGTTTACGCCCAGCATATAGCCACTGATTGCGCAGGCTTTCTCAAAGAAGTAAAACAATTGGCCGAGGTAATAAGGGCTTAATTCGGGCAGCGTGATCTTAATATTAGGCACGCCCCCTGCTATGTGGGCCAATTGGGTGCCCCGCTCCGCCTTTTTGTTTACCTCATCTACATGTTTGCCGGCCAGGTAGTTCAGGCCATCCAGGTCGGCCTCGTCTGCCGGCACGATTACGCTGTGGATGGGCTCTTCTACAGAGATCACCGTTTCGAAGATAGAGCGTTCGCCCTCCTGTATCCACTGCCCCATAGAGTGCAGGTCTGTCGTCAGGTCTACCGTAGCGGGGAAGATGCCTTTGTGCTCTTTGCCTTCGCTCTCGCCATAGAGCTGTTTCCACCATTCGCCCATATAATGCAGCTTGGGGTGGAAGTTGGCCAATAGCTCTATTTTCTTTCCTCTCTTATAGAGCTCGTTGCGGACGGTGGCGTAGATGGTGGCTATATTATCCTCAAAGGGGGCTGCATCGCTCGTTGCCATCTGCATCTCTACAGCGCCGCTCAGCAACTGATGGATACTGATGCCGGCTACCGCTATGGGCAATAATCCCACGGGAGTAAGCACAGAGAAGCGCCCGCCCACATTATCGGGGATAACGAACGTTTGATACCCTTCCTGTTCGGCCAGTGTGCGTAAGGCGCCCCGGTGGGCGTCGGTTACTGCGATGATGCGGCTTCGGGCTTCGTCTCGGCCTACTGCCTCTTCAAGTTGCTTCTTCAGGAGGCGGAAGGCAAGCGCCGGCTCCGTAGTAGTGCCCGATTTAGAGATATTGATAATGCCAAACTCTTTCCCCTTCAGCATTTCGGACAGCTCGTACAGATAGTCTTCGCCGATGTTATGCCCGGCGTAGACGATCACCGGGTTGCGGCGATCCCTCTCCAGCCAGTCAAAACTGTTACTCAGCGCATCAATAGCAGCTTTGGCGCCAAGGTAGCTGCCGCCTATGCCGATTACCACTACCACCTCGCACTTACAGCGAAGCCTGTAGGCTGCATTTACTATTTCCAGCAATGATTTGTCGGTATAAGACTTAGAGATTTCCAGCCAGCCCAGGAAGTCGCTCCCTGCGCCCGTTCCCTCATGTAGCCGTTCGATGCTCTCCATTGCCCGCTTTTTCTGGGCAAACAGATGTTTTTCTGCCATCGTGTCAAGCAGATTGTCAATGTCAAGACTGATAAGTTTCATAATGATTTCTTATTTAAACGTTTCCGTAAGCTTGCGGATGATCGTAGCCGGCGGCTTCTTTTCGTATAGAATACCGTACAGGGCGTCGAGGATAGGCATCGGCACTTTATAGCGCTGATTTATTTCGTATATGCACTTGGCGCCATAGTAGCCCTCGGCAATCATTTCCATCTCGAGCTGGGCTATCTTTACCGAATAGCCCTTGCCTATCATTGTGCCGAAGATACGGTTGCGGCTGAAGCGCGAATTGGCCGTCACCAGCAGGTCGCCCATATACACCGAGTCTGTAATATCGCGCCCTACGTCGCTCACGGCTTCTATAAAGCGGCGCATCTCCTGAACGGCGTTGCACAGAAACACGGCCTGAAAGTTATCGCCATATTTCATACCATGGCATATACCGGCTACGATGGCGTATACATTCTTTAGCACCGAGGCGTATTCAATGCCTGCCACATCGCGGCTTACAATATTCTTGAGGTAATGCGTACGAAACACGTCTGAAAGCTCTCGTATATTGTTTGTATCTACGCAGGCAAGGGTGAGGTACGACAGGCGTTCGAGCGCAATCTCTTCGGCATGGCAGGGGCCGCCTATTACGGCTATGTGTTCTGCCGGCACGCCATAGTATTGGGCAAAGTAGTCCGTTATCAGCATATTCTCGTCGGGCACCAGTCCTTTGATAGCCGATACGATAAACTTGTCGCGCAGCGAGACATTCACCTTATTCAGGTGTTGCTTCAGGAAAGGCGACGGGGTGGCAAAGAGCAGCGTGTCTGAGTCTCTGATCGCCTCATTTATATTAGAGTAGAAATGTATCTTATCTGTATCGAATTTAATGCTTGAGATGTAGCAGGGGTTGTGGCCCAACTGCCGGAACTCTTCTATCCGATCTGGCCTGCGCATATACCAGTTGATACAGTCTTCGCCCGGCAACACGATCTTGGCCAGGGCCGTAGCCCAGCTTCCGCCGCCCATAACGGCTATTCTTCCAGGTAGCTTCATGGGGATTATTTCTGTGCGTTAACCGTCTTCTCTGGCCGCATCTGCGGGAAAAGCAATACTTCCTGTATGCTCTCCTGCCCGGTAAGGAACATGGTGAGGCGGTCCATCCCGATGCCCATGCCGCTGGTAGGTGGCATGCCGTACTCCAGGGCGCGGAGAAAGTCTTGATCGATAAACATGGCTTCGTCGTCGCCCTTTTCGCTCAGGCGAAGCTGCTCTTCAAAGCGGGCGCGCTGGTCTACCGGGTCGTTTAGCTCGGAGTAGGCATTGGCTACTTCTTTGCCGCAGATCATCAGCTCGAAGCGCTCGGTAAGCGCCGGGTTGTGGCGATGCTTCTTGGTAAGGGGCGACATCTCTACCGGATAATCTGTAATAAATGTAGGCTGGATATAGCTTCCTTCGCAGGTTTCGCCAAAGATAGCGTCGATAAGCTTGCCTTTGCCCATCGTGCTGTCTTGCTCTATTCCCAGACGACGGCAGGCATCACGGAGCTGGGCCTCGCCCATGTCCGATATATCGATGCCCGTGTTCTCCATAATGGCCTGCGTCATTGGGAGGCGCCGGTAGGGCGCCTTAAAATCTATTTCTTTCCCGGCATAGCGTACCTTGGTAGTACCATGTACTTCAAGGGCGATCCGTTCAAGCATTTGCTCGGTAAAGGCCATCATCCAGTGATAGTCTTTATAGGCAACGTATATCTCCATCACGGTAAATTCGGGGTTGTGGGTACGGTCCATCCCTTCGTTGCGGAAGTTGCGGCTAAATTCATACACGCCTTCAAAGCCTCCTACAATCAGCCGTTTTAAATACAATTCATTGGCAATGCGAAGATAGAAGTCTATATCCAGCGCATTATGGTGCGTTACAAACGGACGTGCTGCCGCCCCGCCGGGTATATTCTGCAAAACGGGTGTATCTACTTCCAGGTAGCCGCGTTCATTGAAGTACGAACGCATCGCATTAAAGATACGTGTACGCTTCAGGAACACGTCTTTTATGCCTTCATTCACCAGCAAGTCTACGTAGCGCTGCCGGTAGCGCTGTTCCGGGTCTGTAAAGCCGTCGTACACTACGCCATCCTTCATCTTTACTACAGGCAGTGGGCGCAGTGACTTGGCCAGCACCGTAAGGCCGGCGGCATGCACGGATATTTCGCCCATCTGCGTGCGGAATACATAGCCTTCTATGCCTACAAAATCGCCTATATCGAGCAGTTTTTTACATACTATATTATAGAGGTCTTTATTTTCTCCCGGGCAAAGATCGTCGCGCGAAATATATACCTGTATCCTGCCTTCCGAATCCTGCAACTCCATAAAGGAAGCTTTCCCCATGATCCGCCGGCTCATGATACGCCCCGCTACGCGTACTTCACGCCGAGGGCCATCGTCTTTAAAACTTTCCTTTATTTCTACCGACCATGCATCCGTTTCGTACGCTGCTGCCGGATAAGGTTCTACCCCCATTTCGCGAAGTTGCTCCATGCTTTTACGCCTGATAACCTCCTGTTCACTTAGATCTGATACATTCATTTCATTTAGTTATTAGAATAACGACGGGGCAAAAGTACAAAACTTTTTGTTAAAAATCTCCTTCCTCCCGCGCATCTTATAAAAAACCCCGGCAAACAAATGCGCTCAACACTTTTTCACACTAATTTTATCTCCCCCTAACAAATAAACTCTACCTTTACACTACAAACATCTCCGGCATCAGCTAAACAACCCCGGCAATATGAGAAAGTATATAGAAACAATCGTTATCCTTTTAACCCTTTTAATAGCATCCTGTTCCGACAAAAAAGAAAGCGAGGAAAAACTTCACCTGATGCGCGAAGAAATAATGAACAACCTGCTCACAAACATACTCCCCTTCTGGGAAGTATACGCACCCGACCCTTCCGGCGGCTTCTACGGTGCGCTGCAAAACGATGGCGCCCCCCTACCCGGCTCGCCCAAAAGCCTCTTGCTCAACGCGCGCATCCTCTGGGCCTTCTCGTCGGCCTACCGGGCCTTTGAGGTAGAAAACTACAAGCAAATCGCCGACCGGGCGCAAGAATACCTCATCCACCACTTCATCGACCCGCAATACGGAGGCGTATACTGGAGCCTCACCCCCACCGGGCAGCCTGCCGACACCAATAAACACACCTGCGCCCTCACTGCCACCATCTATGCCCTCGCCGAACATTACCGCGCCACCGCCCAGGAAGAAAGCCGCCTACAGGCCATCGCCCTCTACAACACGCTGCAAACGCACAACTGGCATCCATCTGGCAACACGATAAGCACGCACACCTACCTGCTCGAAGCCCTCGCCAATCTGTACCGCATCTGGCCAGACGAGCAACTGAAAGAGCAGCTCACCGCCCTGCTGCACCACTTTCATACCCAGCCGGCCTCCTGCATGCACCACACACAAATCGCCTGGCAGCTATACGAAGCCGCCACCCTAATAGGCGACAAGGCATTAACAGACAAGACAAAAAAGCTATCCATCGCCCTGGCCAACGCCCAGCTACGCAAAGCCCGCACCCCGGCGAAGGGCAACATACCCCAATGGCATCCCCAGGCAGAAGCCATAATAACCTTTATCAACGCCTGGCAACTGACCGGCAAGGCCGAATACGCCACCGCCGCCATCGCCTCGTGGAGCTGGATAAAAGACTACCTGGTAGACCACGAGTACGGCGAATGGTACCATAGCGCAGACGAAAACAACCTGCCCATCACCAGCCTGCCCAAGGCCAGTATATGGAAGTCTCCCTATCACAACACCCGCATGGCCCTCGAAACAATAACCCGCATTCCATAAAAACAAACAATATAACCCATGAAAACATTACTTACCTCCCTCACGATAGCCCTGGCTATCACCCTGCCGTCTTTCGCCCAGCAAGGACAGGTATTTGAAACACTGACGCTGAAAAGCGCCATCCTCAAAGCAGACCGCAAGTTTGCCATCTACCTGCCCGGCGGATACCAGGATAGCGACCAGTCGTACCCCGTACTCTACCTCCTCCACGGCAGCGGCGACAACCAGACCGGATGGGTACAATTCGGCCAGGTACAGCACATTGCCGACAACGCCATCGCCCAGGGACGCGCCGCCCGCATGATCATCGTAATGCCCGATGCCGACACCTCGCGCCGGGGCTACTTTAACGACATCCGCGGCGACTTCAATTACGAAGATTTCTTCTTCAACGAACTGATACCCCACATCGAAAAGAACTACCGTGTACGCACCGAACGCCGCTACCGGGCCATCGCCGGACTCTCCATGGGAGGCGGAGGAACCATCTTCTACACCCTCCACCACCCCGACATGTTTGCCGCCGCCGCCCCCCTCTCCGCCTCCACCGGCAGTTGGAACCTGGAGCAAGCCAAAGCCAGGCTCCCCCAAGACACCCAACTAACCGACCAACAGATAACCGCCTACTACCAGCGCCACAGCATAGAAGAACAACTCAAGTCTGCCCCGGAAGACGAATTGAAGCAGATAAAGCAAGTCCGCTGGTACATCAGTTGCGGCGACGACGATTTCCTCTCCGAAGGCAATTCCCTAATGCACATCGCCTTCAAAAAGAACGAAATCCCCCACGAATACCGCGTAAAAGACGGCGCCCACACCTGGACATACTGGCGCATGGAGCTCCCCTTAGTAATGGAGTTCGTCTCTAAATCGTTCACACAATATTGACCTTGGAAGTCGAGGCTCCCTTCCCTTTCAGGGGCTTTTTTACAACTACGTTCCACCTTCCACCAGGCGCTTCAAACCCTTTGCAGAAGCGGAAAGAAGGGTGGAACGTGGTCGTTTCACCGGTGGTCGTCTTCTTCCACCGGTTCGTCGCGGGGGGGGGAAATGGTAAAAAAAGTCTTCACGAAGTCTTCAAAAAATCATCGCGAAGACTTCAAAAAATCATCGCGAAGATTTTATAAACTCTTCGTTATGATTTACTCAACACTTCGCGAAGACTTTTTTTCAGAAAATAAACACCTCTCTATGGATTCAGGGCAATCGCACCAAAATCATCTATAGTTAAAAAGTATTATCTTTGCCGGCATGAAACCATCCCACCTTTAGTATATACTACTTTTTTGCCTTTCCTTTCAGCTTTCAGTTTTGCCGCAAACACCTGGTTTACAAAACGAAATACTGAAAGAAGACGTTTCAGCTCCCTTTCAGCCGGAAACCGGAGGGGAGATATTTATTTCATAAAAAATTCATTATGATGTCTCT
>JAISCM010000095.1 GCA_031265595.1 Tannerellaceae bacterium | reverse complement strand
GAAGCAAACTGGTCGCAAAGCGTCACCACCAAAGCGATAGCTACCAGGATAAGTAATGACTCGCGCCAATTTTTCTTATACAACAAGACGGCAAGAATGAGAACCGCCACCGGTAGCCAAACCACCTTGCCGGTGTATAGCCACATAAACCTGTCGAGAAAAGGTGAATCACTACCATTAAGCATGAAAAACAAGCCACGCTCATACTCTATTATCCGCTCAAGCATATATCAGATTATTTCAATATCTTTTCCGGGAAGCCAGCCCACATTGCCATCTTCCAGCTCTATCTCCCTCCAATTGCCTAAAGAACTTTTGATAAACACCTTCGTTCCTTCGTGCAGAAGAAACAGATCCGTACCGCTGGCATCGGGAGAGCTCTTTGCCGTTACCGTAGGAGAAAACACAATGGCATGCGTATGGTGTACGATCTCGTCTTGCTGTTTTTTAGCAAAAACATTGGCCCCTATCACTACTACTAAACAAACCATGCCCAGATAGAAACCAACCTTCTTCATCCGGATCCACCTTGAAAAGAAGAAAAGCAATAAACAAAAGATCAACGCAAGAAAACTTACGATGCCAAGCATCGCCCAGGAATCGGCGCTTCCCCTGTTTTGAAGCGAATCAATCCACTTCACAAGGAAGAACTCGCCTATGGGTTCTATCTTATCTACCGTCTTCTCCCGGGCCATTTGCAGATTAAAGCGTATGTCCGCATCGCCCGGATCAAGCAATAAAGCTCTTTCGTAGTTTAAAATAGAGGGAGCAATCTGGTTTGCTTTGTAGTAAGCATTCCCCAGGTTGTAATAGATCCCGGCGGAAGCGCCGTTGTTTTTCAGCGTTTCTTCGTATAATTCAATGGCTTTGTTGTAATCTTCCTGCGTATAGGCTGTTTCGGCTTCCTTTATCAGCCCGTCCTGGGCAAACGCATTCCAGGAGGCGCCTTGAATAAAGAAAACAGAAAGGATGCCTATTATATATGTTTTTGCTTTCATACCTTTATCTTTTTATTGTATTTTCCATTTTACCAATTGCGTCAACCGTAGATTCATACAGCTTATCCATAGCATCCGAAGCTTGCGAGGGTGCATACCGGGCAAACTCGCAACTATTAAGAATATCGATAAATTCGCTGATCAACGATTCATTCACTCCATACCGGGCAAGTTCGGCCTCTACATTATCTTTAGTAAGATTCGATTGGGGAATATTCAACTTATCGCTCAGATACCCCCACAACGCGCGGAGAACTTCCTCATAAAATTCTTCTTTCCTGTCTTCTTTCAGCAATTTACCGGCGTTCTTCAAACGGCGCACAGCCATCTTATTCGCTTTTTTGGTACGCACTAAGGCGATATTCGCATTCTCTTTTACCTGCTTCCGGTAGATAATAAAGAAAACAATGAAAAGCAAAGCCGGTATCAGGTAGCACATATAATACATAAATGAGCCGAAGAACAGATCGCTATTCGATTGAAAAGTAATACCTTCTACCTTCAGGTAGCGAATATCCTGGCCTAAATACCGTACGCTCTCCCTGTTGCCGAAGTTGGAAACAACCGGAGCGTTCCCCTCTCCTCCTTCACCCTTTTCTACATGAAGCCTGAATAGTTCGGAAGAAAGCGTCTTATACGTTCCGGTTTTGGTATCAAAATAAGAAAATTGTACGGCCGGTATTTCAAAATCGCCGGCATAACGCGGGATAGCCATATATTCAATGGTCTTTGTTCCGCTCACACCGGCCGCTGTTGTACGCGTATTATTCTCTACTTTCGGATCGTATATATCAAAATCGTTCGGGAATATTACGTCCGGATTCTTTATAAGCCTGATATTGCCGGTACCCGAAATACTAACCTTTACGGTAACAGCCTCGTTTGCCTTTACCTGATTGGCATTAATACCTGCCGACATTTTATACTCGCCTACAGCATTGGCAAACGAAGCCGGCTTGCCGGAAGGCAACGGCTTGACGTCGATGGTAACGGGAGTCGTCGTCAATGTTTTATTTACATCCTGATAGGTATCGAAAAAGTCGTCGAAGAAGCTCCGGGCGCGTTGCTGCGTTCGTATACGCACCTTTACATCAAACTTTCCCGCCTCGATCGTTATCTTGCCCGGCCGTTGCGGATACAACACCGTTTGCTTCAGTGTAACAATATTATAATTAGAACCATTATAGCTATCCAACGCCCACTGTTTCTCTACCGGGAGTTCTATTTCCTGCGCAAGAAAGCCTTCAAATTCGGGAAACTTCACATTCGATAAGTTTACTTGCGTATTCTTTGAATAGAGTTTAAAAGTCACCAGAAAGCCCTCCTGTTCGTAGACGTTTCGTTTGGATACCTGCATAGACACAAACAGGTCTTTATCACTTACCCCCCCCGACGCAGGCGCGGAAGCATTGTCTTGTGCCGCAGCATCTGCCTGATCCTGCGGAAGCACCTTTACCACTAACGCATTGGACGTATAATTGGAGTTATTTACTTTGATCGTTGCCGGAGGTATATTGAATGTCCCTTCGTTCTTTGCCAAAAGAACAAAGGTATAGGTTACGGTCGTTTCGCTTTTGCTTTGCCCATTGACCCAGGTTGAACTATATGCTTTAGACTGAGACGGGCCGAAAAGAACATCAAACTCTGGCATTTCCTGCACCCGCAAATCCTTACCTTCTGCATTTACTACAAAACTTAGTTGAAACTGCTGGCCTACAACAACCGCATTGGGAGCGGAAGCTTTAAAAACAATCTCATCTCCTTTTGTATTCAGGGCAATTGTTAAGAGTAAAAAGAATAAGAAAACTAATTTCCTCATTATATTTATATTTAAAAAATTCTGTTACCACTCTTTGTCGGTCTTACGGCGCTGCTGTTGTTCGGCCTGCGCTTTCTTAACCTTTTCCTGTGTATCCTTTTCATCCTGAAGAAAAGCATCCAGTATCTGCTGTGCATTATCCTGGCTCATCTGCTCGTTTTGTTGCTGCTCTTCCTGGGTTTTATTTTCTTGTTGATCATTTTGCTGTTGTTGCTGGTCTTGCTGCTGTTCCTGTTGCTGATCTTGCTGCTGGTCGTCCTGATTCTGATCATTCTGGCTTTGGTCTTCATTCTGTTGGTCTTCGAGTAGCTTTTGTGCTAACGCCAGATTGTAACGCGTCTCATTATCTCTCGGATTTAGCCGGAGTGATTGTTTGTATGCCTCCACGCTCTTCGCATATTCTTTATTTTGCATGCCGATATTACCCAGGTTATGATATACATGGGCCAGCCGTTGCGAATTACCGGGATCATCCTGCAATAGCTTTTCTCCCTGCCCGGCTAGTAACTGGTATTGTTCGGCGGCCTCCGGATACTTCTGTTGTTTATAAAGTGCATCGCCCAGATTATAGGTTCCCTCTATAGAGCGGGGATTCACTTCCAGGCTCTTCCGGTAGGCTACTTCTGCTTCCGTATATTTCTCGTTTGTATATAGCTTATTCCCGTCGCGCACATTCTTTCGTTCGGCTTTCTGGGCATACACACCTATCGTACAGAAAGCCAAAGCGAATATCCAACCAATTGTTATCTTTCTATGTTGCATCTTCTTCAAAAATTAAGAGAACAATTTAACCTTTCTAAAAATCCGGTTCTTCCGGTCTAACGTTAAGAACTCGGCGATCAGCAGAAACAAAGCAATCCATGCCAGCGTCTGAAATTGTTCATCATACTCTGAGTAGACCTTACTATCCAACTCCGATTTATTCATTTTATCAATCTCATTCTGTAATGCCTTTAATGCCGAGTTTGTATTATCCGCACGGACATATAACCCCTGTCCGGCGGCTGCAATCTCCTGGCACATCTGCTCGTTCAGCTTTGTTACAACTACATTTCCTTCCTTATCTTTCATGAAGTTATTATTCCCGCCGATCGGAATCGGGGAGCCATTGGGTTGTCCCATCCCTACGATATTCACATGAATACCTTTTTCCGCCGCCTTCCTGGCCGCTCCTATCGCATCATCTTCATGGTTCTCTCCGTCTGTTATCAGAATAATGGTCTTGTCCGATGCTTCGTTCGGAGTGAACGAGCGAACGGCCAGATTAATAGCCGCCCCGATAGCCGTCCCCTGAGTAGACACCATACTGGGATTAATAGAAGAAAGGAACATCTTTGCCGAAATATAATCGGATGT
>JAISCM010000018.1 GCA_031265595.1 Tannerellaceae bacterium | reverse complement strand
TTAGCATCCCATTGAACGTATGTATAACTGAACTGCTTTCCTTGCCTACTGTTAAGTAATTTCCCTGTTTTGACTATTTGCTATTTTATCCTCTTATTTATCATTCTGACAAATTAGCTGCCGGATATCGCCCGTAATCAGACCCGGAGGTAAGGTTATCTATAAATACCCGCTGTATTTGAGAGTTTCCATTTTACAAAAAGACAGTAAAATCAATCAAAGGCTTTCAACGTATCTGTTTTTTCTGTATTTCGCATAGCCTGTCAACAAACTTTGTCACGAATCAGGCATTACTTCCTTACAATATGATTTTTGTAAATCAAACCCGTTCCGAGTCAAAACAGCGAAAAAAAGAGGTCTTTTCAAGGAAATTCCAAACCCGTTTCACACCTTTTTCCAAAAGAACGCGATGTGTTTTCCAAAAGTATGCGATGTCTTTCCAAAGAGAACGCGATGTCTTTGGAAAAGCATCGCGTTCTCTTGGAAGAAGGATCGCGATCTTTTTTTTAACAATTCAGGTCTATTGCTCAAAATAGGCTTATACAATGGCAATATATCCGAAATAACCCCCTAATTTCATGCCTTTTGCCAAAAGAGCGCGTAAGCTAAAAAGCGGAATATCACCCAAAAGGTTACTAAAAGAGCTAAGTCTGAATCAAACTGTCATTTGTAGGGCGATAGGGACTGTAAGGACTGTAGGGACTATGGGGACTATATTTATTTGTTATATACATATATTATTACGCATATTATTACGCATTTCTGTGTATCTTTGCTGGCGAATTAAGAACATTAGATATTCTATTTAATATGATTCTATTTTTCAAATCTCCGGTAAAGACGATATTTACCGTAGAAACAGTGCAGGCTTTCTCTTCCGAAGATATTCAAAAATTGGTTTGGTTATTTAGCGGCGCTACGCTTATAGAGGGCGATAGCCTTGAGGGTTGGTACATCGGGCCGCGACGGGAGATGATCACGCCCTGGAGTACGAACGCGGTGGAGATTACCCGGAATATGGGGCTCGAAGGTATTTCGCGTATGGAGGAGTTTTATCCTGTATCGTCGGGCGATGCGGCCCACGATCCGATGTTGCAACGTATTTATAAGGGGTTGGGCCAGCAGTTGTTTACGATCAATAAACAGCCAGACCCGGTTATCCCTATCCTCGACATAGAAACGTATAACCGGCAGGAGGGGCTGGCGCTAAGTAGCGATGAGGTGGCTTACCTGCATGAGGTGAGCCGAAAGCTTGGGCGCCCGTTGACCGACAGCGAAGTATATGGTTTTGCACAGGTAAACTCGGAGCATTGCCGGCACAAAATATTTAACGGGCAGTTTATTATTGATGGGGAAGAGAAAGAGAGTTCACTCTTTCAACTGATAAAGAAAACGTCTGAGGAGAACCCTAACCTATTGGTTTCGGCCTATAAAGATAATGTAGCCTTTAATGAGGGGCCTGCCATCGAGCAGTTTGCTCCGGCAAGCGGCGACAAGCCCGATTTCTATGGTGTTCGTACCATAGAGACGGTGATTTCGCTGAAGGCCGAGACGCATAATTTCCCTACTACCGTAGAGCCTTTCAATGGGGCGGCAACCGGTACGGGCGGCGAAATACGCGATCGCCTCGGCGGAGGGAAAGCTTCTCTTCCCATTGCGGGAACGGCTGTTTACATGACTTCTTACCCCCGCACGGAGGGGGCCCGCGCGTGGGAAAAGATACTAGACCCCCGGCCGTGGTTATACCAAACGCCTGAGCAATTGCTGATCAAGGCGTCTAACGGCGCTTCCGATTTCGGGAATAAGTTCGGGCAGCCGCTCATTTGCGGTTCCCTTCTCACCTTCGAGCATGAAGAGAATGGCCGGCAATACGGATATGATAAGGTGATCATGCTGGCCGGAGGCATAGGCTATGCCAACAGGCGCGATGCCCTGAAGGGAGAGCCGAAGCCTGGCGAGAAGGTAGTTGTGATGGGGGGCGATAATTACCGCATCGGGATGGGCGGAGGGGCTGTTTCGTCGGTAAACACGGGGCAGTTTACAAGCGGCATCGAACTGAATGCCGTACAGCGCGCCAATCCCGAGATGCAGAAACGTGTATCTAATGTGATCCGCAGCATAGCCGAATCGGAAGATAATCCGATTGTTTCTATACACGACCACGGCGCAGGCGGCCATTTGAACTGCCTTTCCGAACTGGTGGAAGCTACGGGCGGACGCATCGATATGGCCCAATTACCGGTGGGCGACCCTACCCTGTCGTCTAAAGAGATCATCGGAAACGAAAGCCAGGAGCGAATGGGTTTGCTAATGGAAGAAAAAGAGGTGGAACGGGTAAAACGTATGGCCGCACGTGAACGGGCTCCCATCTATGTGGCAGGCGAAACAACCGGCGACATGAAGCTGGTATTTGAACAGGCCGACGGCGTAAGGCCCATCGACCTGAAGCTTGACTATATGTTTGGCAAACCGCCCAAAACGGTGATGGTTGATAAAACGGTGGAAGCAACATACCAACCCATAGTATACGATGTATCTAATCTCCATACCTACCTCGAAAATGTATTGCAGCTCGAAGCTGTTGCCTGCAAAGACTGGTTGACAAACAAAGTAGACCGCTCGGTGTCGGGCAAAGTAGCCCGCCAGCAATGCCAGGGAGAGATACAGTTGCCCCTAAGCGACTTAGGCGCCGTAGCATTAGATTATAGAGGGAAAGCCGGCATCGCCACGTCTATAGGGCATGCTCCGCAGGCGGGCATTGTAGATCCTGCCGCCGGCGCCGTCCTTTCGATTGCCGAAGCGCTGACGAACCTTGTATTTGCTCCCCTGGCCGGCCAGTTAGCAGGCGTTTCACTGAGCGCCAACTGGATGTGGCCTTGCCGCAACGAAGGCGAAGACGCCCGGCTATACGCTGCCGTAGAAGCCGCCTCGGCCTTTGCCTGCGACCTGGGAATCAATATACCGACAGGTAAAGACTCTTTATCTATGACGCAAAAGTACGGAGATAAAAAAGTATTGTCTCCGGGTACAGTCATCATCTCGGCCGGAGCAGAAGTGAGCGACGTAAAGAAAATTGTGTCGCCGGTTATCCAGCACGATAAAAATACGTACCTATATTATATAGATTTCTCTTTCGATGCGTTGAAGCTGGGCGGCTCTGCTTTTGCCCAGGCCTTAAACCGGTTGGGCGATGCCGTCCCTACGGTACAGGATGCAGACTATTTCCTCGACGCATTCAACGCCATACAGGAAGCGATTGATAAAGGCTTGCTGCTTGCCGGGCACGACATCTCTGCCGGCGGCATGATAACCGCCCTGCTCGAAATGTGTTTCGCCAACGTAGAGGGTGGCTTGGATATTTCATTAGACGCCCTGCCCGAGCCGGATATTATCCGGATATTATTTGCCGAAAATCCGGGTATCCTTGTGCAGGTAAGCCATAAGAAAGCCTTCGAACACCTGCTGAGGGAAGCCGGCGTTGGCTTTGCCCTGCTTGGCAAACCGGCAGACGAAAGGCATATCCTTGTATCCAAAGATGGCGCACAATATCATTTCGGCATTGACTATATGCGGGATGTATGGTATGCTTCTTCTTATAAATTAGACGTTATCCAAAGCGGAAGCCTCTGCGCCGGCAACCGGTATGAGAACTACAAAATGCAACCGCTGGAATTTAGATACCCTAAAAGCTTCACCGGTACATTATCCGCCTACAACCTTTCGCCCGACCGGGATCAACCCACCGGGATCAAAGCGGCCGTTATCCGCGAGCAGGGCACGCAATGCGAACGCGAAACAGCCTACGCCTTATACCTGGCAGGCTTCGACGTAAAAGACGTTCACATGACCGACCTGGCCAGCGGGCGCGAAACGCTGGAAGACGTCAACCTGATCGTATTCTGCGGCGGCTTTGCCAATTCAGACGTATTAGGCTCTGCCAAAGGATGGGCCGGCGGCTTCCTCTATAACGAGAATGCCAGCAAAGCCATCAAAAATTATTACGCCCGGAAAGATACGTTAAGCATGGGTATATGTAACGGTTGCCAGTTAATGGCCGAACTCGGGCTCCTTTACCCGGAGCATGAAAAGAAACACCAAATGATCCTCAACGAATCGGATAAATTTGAGTCGGAATTTGTTACGCTCGACATACCGAAGAATCATTCGATCATGTTCGGTTCATTAAGCGGCTCGAAGCTGGGCGCCTGGATCGCCCACCGGGAAGGCCGGTTCTCCTTCCCTTATGAAGAAAAAGAATACCACATTGTGGCAAAATATACGTACGAAGGTTATCCCGCTAATCCCAATGGTTCGCCCTGGTCGGTAGCAGGCGTATGCTCAACAGACGGCCGCCATTTAGCAATGATGCCGCATGCCGAACGGGCCTTGTTCCCCTGGCAATGCGCCCATTACCCGGCCAAACGGAAAGAAGATGAGGTTACTCCCTGGATAGAAGCCTTTGTTAATGCCCGTAAATGGATAGAAGATATGTGAAACAAATAATAAACTAACTGTCGAAAACTGATGAAAAAGATTGCCTGCCTGTTACTTTTGCTAACAGCATTTCAGGTTAATGCACAACAGTTCCGCTATGCTGCAAGGGCCGGATTAAACCTGGCTAATAAAACAAACACCCGCGGAACATTCAAACCTGGCTTAAATTTTGGCGCTTCCGCCGAGTACTTAATTACGCCCCTGCTTTCTGCGGAAGCAGGGCTCTATTATTCCATGCAAGGCTCCCGGTTTAAATTTGCCAATACAGACTTGCAGCACAATTACCTGAATCTTCCGGTACTGGCCAAATACTACGTAAATCGCGGCCTGAGTGTGTTCGCAGGCCCGCAACTGGGTATAAAAGCGAATGTGAATAAACAGGCATTCGCCAGCAAAATGTTTGAAACAGACCGGATAGATGGCGACATGGTAAAACCGTTCGACCTCTCCGCCGTAATAGGCGCAGGGTATTTATTAGAGAACGGCTTCTTCGTCTCTGCCAATATAAACTGCGGACTTACCAGCACAGCCAAAAGCCAGTTTACCTACGACGGCGTACCTTTTCAGACAGACAAGGGATCGTACCGGAACATCGTTGTTCAATTTAATTTCGGATATTGTTTCTACTAAGCAGAAACTCCGCTTTTCTTACAATGAATAAGGGGCGCCCTCCAAACCGGAGGCGCCCCTTATTGTCTTTATAGTACTTCGCTTTATTGGCCCGCTTTATTCAGCCGAGGTACAATAGTTGCTGTTCTTATCCCACCATAAGGGTGTGGCCACATTGTCTGCTCCGCCCAGTAACTGAACGCCCTTGTCGTATTCCGCTTTGTTTATCAGCGCTTCCTGTTCGGGATACTGTACGCGTTTGATAAAGTTTTTCGGGTCTTTAATATCCCTGTTGTTTGCATCGTAGTATAGTTCATTCCTGTCAATGCCTACATCCATACGGGGCAGGTTGAGGCGGCGTTTGTCATTCCACGACTCAAACGAAACATCCGGGAATGCGGCAATGTATTTCTGTGTAATGATTTTTTCCAAAGCCGTATTGCCGGCGCCTGTCTGGTCGTCGAAGCTGGCGCTGGTACCTGCCTGGTTTTTATCACTGGAAGCCAGGTAAGCATCCACATCGGCCGCTACGCCCCATGTATCAAATGAAGCACGTACGCCCTTTTCATATTCGGCTTTTGCATCTCCCGCAATAAATCCGCGCAAGGCTGCTTCTGCTTTCAGGAAACAAACTTCTTCGTACAGAAGTATATCATACGGGCGGTTCTTATAAGGAACGCCATTCTTGATAAGGTAGCCAAACTCTGCATAGTCATTCTTTTTATACTTCACATCTTCATTATATACGGAAGGGCTTAGGCCATAGGGCATCCCTTTCCAGTCGCCACTGTTATATCCCGGGTCGAACATTTCGGTAGCCCGTGGGTCTGCCTTGTCCGGATGTATGGCCGATAAAGGAGTTCCGGCATCGCCCGATAGCGCTTTCCGCTTGTTTATAAGATAGCTTGGAAATTCTTTCCCCCCGATATTCGTAAGTAATTTCTCGAACGAAGACGTCAGGTTGATCGGCGAAGCCCAGGTGATCTGGAACATGGTATAGTTATAATCCTTCCCCCAATCGCCGTTTGCCACAGGAGCGATGGTTGCATTATCCGCTGCGCCGTCGAATACGCCGGATGCTATGGCTTTCTTCGCTTCGGCCGCACAGGCGCCCGGGTCTATTTCCGACAAGCGCAGGGCAAAACGTAAGCGCAGGGAACTGGCAAACTTTTTCCATTTCGCCATATCGTTTCCATACAATACATCCGACGCCGAGTTTACAAATGCCGGAGCGCCTGCCCCTTTATCAATAAGGGCAATGGCTTCATCCAATTCTGTAAAGAACTCCATATAGGTATCTTTTACTGATTTGTACGGAGGATTATCTTCTATTTCCTTATACGTGGCGAAAGGGATCGGGCCAAAGAAATCCACACCCGTCATTTGTACGTATACACGCCATATCTTGGCCAGGGCAAGGCTGTTTGTATAATCATTCCCTCCGGTATTATTGCCCAGGTTACGGATCACAATATTCAGGGAAGCTACGTTAGACTGAACACGTTTATACATACGGCGGCTCCAGTCTTCTATCATAATGTAGTTCTTCGTGGTTTGTCCGCCTCCATCGCCTATCTGTGCAAAGAAGTCGATCATCAATGATTTAACACGTTGCTCGTCGTCTCCTTCTATGGAGAGGCCATTTCTTAATGTGGCTCCCAGGCGTGGATCCATCATATTATAATCCACATTATCTGTTGGTTCGTTTGGATTGTCGTTCAGGCCAGTCAGGTCGCAGCCCGAAAGCGCTAACAAAAACAAAGAACAAGCGATATATTTCTTGATTGTTTTCATATTATTTTCTTTCTTATGGATACTGATTAAAATGTAACATTGATGTTAAACCCGATGCTTCTCATCGTAGGCATGGAAGCAAATTCGATACCTTGTACGGAACTTGCATTACTGAATCCGGATTCTGGGTCGAACTTCTTTGTTTTATGATAGATCATAAAGAGGTTACGGGCAACAAGGCTGGCCTTGACACTTGCAAACGGCGTCTTTGCCAGCAGCGCTTTCGGCAATGAATACCCTAAGTTCACTTCACGCAGACGGGCATTTGTTGCATCATAAATAAAGGCTTCCGTGATGCCTGAGATGCCTGTCCAGTATTGTTGTGCGGTAACTTCTTTGGTGTTCTGATCGCCGCTTTTTGTTACGCCAGACACTACCATGCCATCACGGCCATCCAATGTCATCGCCAGATTACCCCAACGGGTTCCCTGCTGGATAGACCCCATATAGATGTCGCCGCCATAATTCAAATCGAAGAGGAATCCGAACGTAACGTTTTTATACGAGAAATTGTTCCACCAGCCCAACATCCATGCCGGCTGGTTATTTCCCAGCTTCTGCATAGCGCCGGCCTGGATAGGAAGGCCGTTGTCGCCAATCACAATCGTACCGTTGGCGTCGCGTTCGTAGGCTGTGCCATACATATCGCCGTAGGTTCCTCCTACTTCGGCAACGATCTGCATGAAATTCACGCCGGTGCCGTCACTTAATATCTGACGGTCTGTCCCTTCGGTCAGTTCTATAATTTTGTTTTTATTCTTTGCCCAGTTTACAAGTGTTTCCCAGGTAAAGCCATTGGATGTCTTCACAGGAGTGGCATTCAGCGCTATTTCCAACCCTTTGTTTTCAATGTTACCTGCGTTAATCAGTTTGTAGCTGTATCCGGTACCGGCAGGAACCGAGGTCTTTAGTATCTGGTTTTTTGCATTCTTCTTATAATAAGAAACATCCAATCCTATACGGTTTTCAAAACCTCTCAACTCAAGCCCTGCTTCCCACGATTCGATTGTTTCGTTCTTCAGGTTCGGATTAGCGATCCAGTCTTTATTTGTAGCATTGAATATACCGCCTTTAATATCATAATTAAGCGTATAGTAATCAAGCAGCATATACGGTTCCGTATCATTACCTACCTGCGCCCATGAAACGCGTAATTTACCGAAACTCAATGGCCCTGTTTCATGTCCTGCATTACGCATCATCTGGGTAAATATCCAACTGCCGCCTACCGACGGGTAGAAATACGAATTATTATCTTTGGGCAATGTAGACGACCAGTCGTTGCGTCCTGTCACATCCAGGTAAAGATAGCTATCCCATGAGAAAGAGGCCGTAGCATATAAAGAATTGATCTGCTTACGATTCTTCGTAAACTCGCCGCTATGTATCTTACCATTATTGATTGAATAAAAGTCTGGGATAACCAATTCGCCCGACCAATCATTGTTTTTTGACGTAGAGCGATACATAATATTACCGCCTAATGTACCTACGATGCCAAACTTGTCCCAATTACCTTGCGCCGTGAACAGGAAGTCTGAGTTAAGCTCCTTGAAGCGTTCGGTTTGTACGCGGTAGCTTCCGTTGTTTTCCCAGTAAGGATTGCCGGTAGCGCGTGTCCAGTCGTACAGGAAGGTATAATTATCCATCCCGGTACGCAGCTTGAGAGCCAACCAGTCGGTAAACGTAAAATCAAGGGCGGCAAAACCAATATAACGGTCTCTCTTGTCCGAGTTCAGGTTGCGTTCGGTAGCCCAGTAGGGGTTGTTAGGCGCTGTGTTGTGTACCAACTTCCACGACGCCGGCTTGCCGTCTTCCCTTTTCCAGTTCGTTCCCCTGTAGGCATCCCAGTCGGAGAAACCAATACTGCGAGGCATCGTCAGGTAATCGTAGAATACGTTATTCGGGTCGGCAGCAAGCGCTACACGGTTCTTTGATTTTGAATTAACATAATTGATTTTAACGTCGGCAGACAACCAATCCGACAGTTTGGCTGTTGTACGAAGGTTGATAGACGTGCGTTCCATCCCGCTGTTCGGGACAACCGATTGATTGTCGAGGCGTGTTACGGATGCGCGGAAAGTCATGTCTTCGGTAGATTTACCCAGCTCAAGGCTATTCGTCCAACTTGTACCCGTTCGCAGGAAATCTTTATACAAGCTGTTGTCGCGGGCGGCATACGAAAAAGAACCTAACGCCATTTCTTCAACGGAACCATTCATTTTAGGCCCCCAGCTACCCACCAGGTCATTGCCGAATACATTGTTCGAGCCTTGTCCGTACAGGTTCTGGAAATCCGGCGTCATCATCGGGCTCTCAAAGGTAAGGTTCGTATTCAGTGAGATGCCTAATCCTTTGCCTGTCCCTCCTGTCTTGGTTGTGATCATCACAACTCCGTTACCGGCGCGGCTACCATAAAGAGCGGCAGCGGCAGGGCCTTTCAATACCGACATACTTTCGATATCATCGGGCGAGATGTCGGAAATACCGGATCCTTTGTCTATGGCGCCGTTTCCCCAATATTCATCCGTATCGCTACTGAAGTTGTCTATCGGCACGCCATCCACTACTACCAAAGGCTGGTTGTTTCCGGCAATCGAGTTATTCCCACGGATCACAATACGGGTTCCCCCGCCAACGCCCGTACTGCTCTGATTGATTTGTACACCGGCAATCTTACCTGCTAATGTATTGACAACGTTCGCATCACGTGATTCGGTTAATTGGTCTCCTTTCACTTCCTGCATGGCATACCCTAATGCTTTCTTCTCGCGCTTGATTCCTAAAGCAGTGACCACTACTTCGTCTAATTTCTGTGTGTCTTCGGCCAACTTAACAGACAGCGTTGCTTGTCCGGTATAAACAATTTCCTGGGAAACATATCCGATATAGGATATTAAAATAACATCGCCATTTGTCAGGCCATCCAGTGTAAACTCGCCGTCCATACCGGTGATCGTACCGTTCGTAGTTCCTTTAATAAGGATAGAAGCTCCGATTACCGGCCCGAAAGCATCCTCAATTATACCTGTAATTTTACCGTGCTGTTGCAGCTTACCGGTAGTACCCGGCTCAACCGTAATTTTATCTGCGTATATGTTCCCGGAAAAACATACGGCTGCAATTACGATCAAGCTTACTTTTTTGAAGTTTTTCAACATAAGATTGATGATTTAATTAATAAATAAAAATGGCATAGACCATAGACTTCAATAAAATTGAAGTTTCTGTTCAATAATTATAATTCACGGATTGAGTGAAAATAGAAACCGTCAGGCCCCTACATTTAATAAATGTAATCATAGGCATTGCAATTAATTTAAGCAAAGTATTGTATCGTTAGCAATTAATTTATCGTGCGAATGTATAGATAAAAAATCATATCAACGATAACATTTTGACAAAAAAATAACTTTTGGCTTAAATTTTAACACATCGAACAAACGGAATAGCCCATACCACAATGGCAGCAAAGCCTTATAGCATCCCGTTATGGGGAATCAGTCATCCCCCTTTTCCGGACAAATGTCCCAACTTTTAAAAACTCTTGATAATTCCTTTCTCATCTGAAGAAATGGCGCTTTAGGCCTTCTGGGAGGAATCCCTTCTATTACTGAATG
>JAISCM010000244.1 GCA_031265595.1 Tannerellaceae bacterium | reverse complement strand
ACAAATAGCTATCAACAGCAAGTGACTTTTTTTGTTGATAAACAGGTTTTTATTTTCAACGCCATTTCATCCTGTTGATAAACCGGCAAAAGTCATTCCTTATACTTATGACTATTAATGAAATAGCCACTGTTTGTAAATGTTAAATTTCTTCCGACCATGACTGGGGCTTCCCCTGCGCCGGACAAGTCGCCGTAAGCGCTTCCGGATATAGTTTATACGACATTTATATATGATACACAAATGATTGATTAACTGTTTTTTTGCTGTTTCATTCTGAACAATTGTCGGCCCAGGCGGAACAGATTGCCCAATTGACAGCGGCCATCCGATCCCTTGAAGAGGCATTGAAGCAGAAGGATGTTTCCCTGGACAAGGAAAAGGCCGGCAAAAAAGCCTTAGGGCGTCTGCTTGCAAACAAATCCGAAAAAGTACCTGTCGAAAACGACCTTTGCCCGGAGACTGCGGTGAAGAAAACCGCCCCCTCTCCCAAAGAACGGAGCAACAACAATACCCGTCGCAAAGTCCATTTTAACCTCGAGACGATAGAACATGATATTTATCCCCAGGCGGAGGATTTTAACCCTGAGACCTCCAGGCGACTAAGTACGGAGGATACGATCCGTTACGAATATGTCCCCCCTCATTTTATCAAACATATCTGTCACCGTCACTATTATGTCCACAAGGATAGCATCGTGTACGGTGAATTGCCGGCTACGCCTCTGCTCAACTCCAACTATGAAGCCTCCTTCCTGGCCGGTATCCTGCAACTGCGGTATATCTACTCCATGCCGGTGGAGAGGATCATCAAATACTTTGCCGAAAACGGTTTTGAGTTGCCTAAAGCTACAGCGCACGATTTGATAAAGAAATCGGCGGATTTGTTCGACCGCTTTGGCGCCGTCCTTCGGGATGCCATCCCGGAAGATGATTATATCCACATGGACGAAACTCATTACACCGTCCTTGACCGGACCAACCCCAAGGATTCCCGTAAGGTTTATTTCCGGAGTGCCCTGGGTCACATATCGAAACTGATTTACTTCTTTTATGATAATGGTTCGCGCGGCCGCAAGGTGATGGAAAACTTCCTGCCCCCAACCTGTCAGGGAGCGGTTCAGACAGACGGATATGCCGTTTACAAACCCCTCGAAACCGCCGGTTATCCCGGCATAATCCGCTTGGGATGTTTCCAACATTGCAAGCGAAAGTTCCTTGACATCGAAGGCAACGGGGATGCCCGGGAAGTGGTCGATATTATCAACCTCCTCTACTGGGAAGAACACCATCTGCCCCCGGACGCTTCTCCTCCTGAAAAAGAAAAACTCCGCAAGGAATATGCCCCGCCTATCCTGCAACAACTAAAAGACAAACTCCTTGAGATAAAGAACCGGAAAACCATCTTACCCAAAAGCAGCCTGGGCAGGGCGGTACACTATGCCCTGGAACAACTTCCGGCCATGGCCGGCTATACAACATCAACACCTTTGAATACTTCAGGAGCCTGCTCAACAAATTAATCATTGTCAACCCCAATACCTCCGAACAATACCTCCGATCCCTCTTACCCGACAAATCGGGATGGAAAGAATAAAAAAGAGGGGATCGCGCAGACGCTTACGATTCGGCGAAAACCGGCTGAAAGATGGCTGAAAGATCATCTTGTAGGATTACGCTATGTAAATCAGGTATTTGCACGAAACTGAAAGATGAAATGAAAAACCAACTTGGTAAGGTAAGATATTATACGAACACAACGATTCCATCGCTAACTCATATTCATAACCTCTGTACTTCGGACATTGCGCTGAAGGGATATGTTTGTTTCGGCAAAAAATAGTATCTTTGGCGTCTGATGGAAGAATTATTAAGCCGGTTGAATGATAGTCAGCGCGAAGCTGTGTTGTATACCGACGGGCCGGAATTGGTTATTGCCGGAGCGGGGTCGGGGAAAACGCGTGTGCTTACGTATAAAACGGCTTATCTTTTGCAACAGGGAATGGCTCCTTATCATATTCTGGCATTGACCTTTACCAATAAAGCGGCCAGGGAGATGAAAGAGCGTATCGTTATGCTTACCGAACCTGATAAGGCGCGCAGGTTGTGGATGGGGACTTTCCATTCGGTTTTTTCGCGTATTTTACGGGCGGAGGCCGAACGGATCGGTTATTCGTCTAATTTTACCATCTATGATTCGGCTGATTCGAAAAGCCTGGTGAAATCAATTATCAAAGAAATGGGGCTGGATGATAAGATATATCGTCCGGGAATGATACAGGCGCGTATATCCAATGCCAAGAATGCGTTGGTGACCGCTAAAATGTACGGGCAAAACAAAGAGCTGGTTCAAGGAGATATAAATGCTAAACTTCCTCTGATACGCGATATCTACCGGTTGTATCAAAGCCGTTGTTTCCAGGCCGGCGCGATGGATTTTGACGACCTTCTGCTGCAAACAAACATTTTATTCCGCGACCACCCCGACGTATTGGAGAAATACCGCAGCCATTTTCACTATATTCTGGTAGACGAGTATCAGGATACGAATTCGGCGCAACACCTTATTGTTCAGCGGCTGTCGGAAAAACACCGGCGGGTATGTGTTGTCGGCGACGATGCCCAGAGTATTTATTCTTTCCGGGGAGCCAATATAGATAATGTATTGCAACTAAAGACTGTTTATCCCGACTTACGGATATTCAAATTAGAGCAGAATTACCGTTCTACGCAGAATATCGTAAATGCGGCGAACAGCCTGATCCGCAAAAATAAAGAACAGATACCCAAAACGGTTTATTCGGAGAAAGAAAAAGGCAGTAAGATACTGCTGGCGTCTTCTTATTCGGATTATGAGGAGGCCTATATCGTAGCTTCCAAAACAGAGGAACTGAGGAGGGAGGGGC
>JAISCM010000136.1 GCA_031265595.1 Tannerellaceae bacterium | reverse complement strand
AAAAGTATGCACAGGTAAACGAGTGGTGGGATACCAGCCGCTTTCATCTGGCCATGGCCATCAAGAGCCCTGCGGAACTGAACTACTTCCTCGGCCAGTCGCTACCGGCCGAAACGATGGAGCTGCTCTACCGGGCCCGGAAGAAAGGGATGCCCTTCTTCGTCACCCCCTATTACCTTTCGCTGCTTAATCCTGCCAAAGAAGGGTATAATGACGAGACGATACGCTCCTACATCCTCTATTCGGCCGAATTGGTAGAGACTTATGGCGATATTAAGGCCTGGGAAAAGGAAGACGTTGTAGTGGCAGGCCAGTCGAATGCTGCCGGATGGCTCGTGCCCGAAGGGCGCAACATCCACCGGAGATACCCCGAAGTAGCGATCCTGATACCCGACTCCATGGGGCGCGCCTGTGGCGGATTGTGCGCCTCCTGCCAGCGGATGTACGATTTTCAGAGCCAGCGGCTGAACTTCGATTTCGAATCGCTAAAGCCTAAAGAAAGCTGGGAGAAGAAACTGCGCCGCCTGATGCAATACTTTGAAGACGATGCCCGCCTGCGCGACATCTTAATAACCGGCGGAGACGCCCTGATGAGCCAGGATGCCACGCTGCGCAAAATACTCGACGCCGTATACAAAATGGCCCTCCGCAAGAGAAAAGCCAACGAAAGCCGGCCCGAAGGCCAGAAGTATGCCGAGTTGCAGCGCGTACGCCTGGGAAGCCGTCTGCCGGCCTATCTGCCCTCGCGCATCACGGCCGAACTGGTAGAGGTATTGCGCGAATTTAAAGAAAAGGCTGCTCTGGCGGGGATTTCGCAATGCTATGTGCAGACCCATTTCCAGTCGCCGCTGGAAGTAACCCCCGAAGCCCGGGAGGCCATCGGAAAGATACTGAGCGCCGGCTGGATAATCACCAACCAGTTGGTGTACAACGTAGCTGCATCGCGCCGCGGACATACCGCCAGGCTGCGGCAAACGCTGAACGACGTGGGCGTGATATGCTATTACACCTTCTCGGTAAAAGGGTTTAGAGAGAATTACGCCGTATTTGCGCCCAACAGCCGTTCTTTGCAGGAAGAAAAAGAAGAGAAGCGCTTCGGCCTCGTACCCGCCGATAAGCGCGAGGCGTTGCATACCCTCATCACCCATAAGCGACCGCTGGGAGTACACCTTGCCCGCTTTCTGAAAGAAAACAAGCTACTCTTTGCCGGCACCGACCGTAACGTATTAAACCTCCCCGGGATAGGGAAAAGCATGACCTTCGTAACCGTAGGCCTCACGGCCAGAGGGGAGCGCATCCTGCGGTTCGATCACGACACCAGCCGCCTGCACAGCCCCCTGGTAGATAAAATGGGAAAAGTCTATATAGTAGAAAATAAATCCATCGCCGCCTACCTGCGTCAGTTAAAAGACCTGGGCGAAGACCTGAGCGAATACGCCACCATCTGGAGCTACTCCGAAGGCGTAACAGAGCCTTGTTTCAGCCTCTACGACTATCCCCCCTACCCCTTCCGCACAACAGACGGTATGACGCATCTTGGCTAAATTTCCATGCAGAAATGAGTGATTTCCGCGCAGAAACGGGCGACTTCTGCGCAGTAACGGACGATTTCCGCGCAGAAACGGGCGATTTCCGCGCAGAAACGGACGATTTCCGCGCAGAAACGGACGACTTCTGCGCAGAAACGGACGATTACTGCGCAGTAATTGACGATTTCCGCGCAGTAAATGGTGATTCCTGCGCAGAAAATGGCGATTTCTGTACGGAAATTGGCGGGTTTCCCTTACTTTTATGGCAAAGTAAAATCACTTATATGTATAGCAGTATGATACGAAACGAAAGAGAAAACAGAAAAGAGCAGGTATTGCACATTGCCCGGCAGATGATGACGGCTGCCCGCACGGCCCCGAAAGGAAAGGGCCTGGATATTATTGAAATAGGCGTAGTGACGGACGACGACATCAGGCGCTTGTCTGACGAGATGCGTGTAGTATACGAAGAGAAAGGATTGAAATTCCTCTTGCGCGATGCCGAAAATATCCTGCTGGCAGATGCCGTTGTCATTATCGGCACCCGGCAGCAGACGCACGGGCTCAATTGCGCCCATTGCGGATACGCTACCTGTGCGCAGAAGCCCGGCGAAACGCCTTGCGCCATCAATTCGGTAGATGTGGGGATTGCTGTAGGATCGGCCTGCGCCACGGCTGCCGACTTTAGGGTAGATACGCGCGTTATGTTCAGCGCCGGCCTGGCTGCCCAGCGCCTTGGCTACCTGGGAGAAGCCCGCTGCGTGATGGCCATCCCCATAAGCGCCAGCTCAAAAAATCCTTTTTTCGACCGGAAGCCATAGGTGCGGAGAGGGGAAAATAGTATCTTTGTAAAAAATAATCTATATGAATAAGATAAAAATTCAACATATTGGCGCAATATCATATATTGAATTAGACCTCAACAAAATTAATGTGATAATGGGGCCGCAAAGTAGTGGAAAAAGCACTATCGCCAAGATAATAAGCTATTGTCAGTGGGTTGAAAAACGAAACATATTAGACGGAGAATACAAATATGATGTATCTGAACACTTGTTGGATTTTCATCGCTTAGACAGTAATTATTTTTCTGATAATTCTTTTTTTGAATATAAAAGTGATTACATAACGATTTCATACCAGGGAAAAGAATTAAAACAATCCATCAGCCTGAGAAAATCAAATTTTGAGTATCAAAAATCAAAAAACATTTATATTCCTGCTGAAAGGAACTTTGTTTCTGCTATTCCTAATTTGAATAAATACAATGAAACGAATGATAATATCATGAGTTTTGTGTATGATTGGTCTTCTGCCAAAGATTCATTTACAAAACAAAAAAAGTTGCCGATATTAAATCTTGGCATTGATTTTTATAATGATGACGAAAGAAGCGACCCTGCCACCTTGTTCCTTCAAAACAAAAACAAAGGAATTTCTTTGCGCACAGGATCAAGCGGACTGCAATCGGTTGTTCCGTTGATTGTAATTATAGAGTATCTGACAAATGTCATTTATACAGAAGAACGCCCTCTTTCTGTAAATGAATTTGAAGCAACAACAAGATCATTCCAAAGTAAAGATTTTGCCGACTATATATTGTCTAAACTGGAATTAACAAAACAAACAGAAACAAAGGAGAATATACAAAAAATTGTAGAAGACGCTTTAGAAAAAAGGAGATCATATAGTGCAACAAATTTTATTATAGAAGAACCTGAACAAAACTTATTTCCAATAAGTCAAAAAGATTTGATTTATTATATCTTCAACAAATTAAATTCAGAAAAAGACCATTCATTGTTAATAACAACGCATAGTCCTTTTATCTTGTATGCTATCAATAATTGTCTTCTGGGGGCTGTCATTGCCGACAAATTAGATGAAGAAGAAAAACAGGAATTTGAAAGCAAAAATTCATGGATCTCGCCCGACAAAGTGAATATCTTTCAAATAGATGAAAACAACGGCACAATTAGTTCTATAAAAAACCCAAAGACAGGAACAGTAGACAAGCATTATTTTAATGAAATAATGAACGAACTGATGAATGAGTATTACAATATGTTAACTTTCTTCTCTAATGAAAAATAGAATAGCAGAAATATTACCGGAGCACACACTCACCCAAAGCCGTTCTAAAAACATGTATATCGTTGATTACAAAAATCAGAACAAGGGGAAAGTTTGTCTCTTAGCGTGTGAACCTTCCGACATAAAAACAGTATATCTTAAAAATGAAAATGAAATAGCTGTCTTATTTGATGGTTTTGAAGAAAATGCTCTTCCGATAAAGAAAGGAACATATAATCGCCAGTGTGAATGTGTTGTTTTTCCCGAAATTTGCAATAATGATGATTGGGTGTTGTTTGTTGAAACAAAATATTCGGATAATTTAGCAAATGCCTTTCGTGAAGAAAACAACTATCCTCAGTGTATGGTAAAGCAGATTTTAGAAACGATACATTTTTTCCGTTCAAGAGGTATTTTGGAAAACAGAAGGCGAACAACTGCGATTGTTTCATTCCCTAATCTAATCGAAGAATTTAACAGTACATTCTTTCCTGTACGAATTGATGATAAATACGTTTCCGCAGAAGACATTTTGATTGAACACAATATTTTGATAAGGGCTACCAATACGGCTCAGATAATAAGTCCCAAACGGTTAAAATTTGGCGGCCTTCAATCACCTTTTTCCGGCCGGAAGCCATCTGCGTGAAGAGGCGTCGCTCGGCATGCGCCAGTCTCCCCGCGGGGATAGGCTTACGGAGCCTACCTTTGGCCCGTCGGGCAGGCAACTGCGTTTGAATTGCTGCGAGAAGAAACGGCGTAAGAACGTTTCGAGCCATCCCCGGATCGTATCCCCATCGTATGTTCCCTCGAAGGCTTTTTGCGCCAGATGGGCTATCTTTTCGGGCGTAGAGCCGAAGCGCAGGAATTGGTACAGGAAGAAATCATGCAATTCGTAGGGGCCTACCAGGTCTTCCGTTTTTTGAGAGATATGGCCGTCGTCTGTAGCCGGAAGCAGTTCGGGGCTTACGGGCGTGCAGACTATATCAGACAGGGTTGCCCGCGAAGCATCGTCCATCCGGGTAGCGGCTACCCATTCTACTAAGTAGCGCACCAGCGTTTTGGGGATACCGGCATTTACGCCATACATCGATATATGGTCGCCATTATACGTAGCCCAGCCAAGGGCCAGTTCAGACAGGTCGCCAGTGCCTACCACCAGGCCGTTTTCCTGATTGGCCACATCCATCAGTATTTGCGTGCGTTCGCGGGCCTGACTGTTTTCGTACGTAACGTCGTGCAGCAAAGGGTCGTGCCCAATGTCGCTGAAATGTTGCTCTACGGCTTTGCGGATGGGTATCTCGCGCGATGTGATGCCGAGCGAACGCATCAGGTTGAGCGCATTCGTATACGTACGGCCGGTAGTGCCGAAGCCGGGCATCGTGATCCCGATGATCTGCCGGCGCGAAAGCTTCAGCGCATCGAAAGCAAGCACGGTTACGAGTAAGGCCAGCGTAGAATCCAGCCCTCCGGAAATACCAATCACAGCCGTCCGGGCCTGTACGTGCGAAACCCTTTTGGCCAGCCCCGTCATCTGGATAGCCAGTATCTCGCGGCACCGCTCGTCTAAGGCGCCGGGCGGTGGCACAAAGGGATGCGGGTTTATCGTCCGTGTAAGGCTGAGAGGCTTCGCTTCGGGCAGGCAGAAGGGTATGCGCGTGGTTTCTTCCGTAAGAAGCGTTGCGGCTCCCTTCGTAAAGCTTATGTTCTGTAGCCTTTCGTGCTGTAAATTATCCAGGTCTATCTCGCTTACTACTACTTGTTCTTCCATGGCAAAGCGTTCGGCCTCCCGCAGGATGTATCCATTCTCGGCAATGATCCCTCCCCCGGTAAATACCAGGTCGGTAGACGATTCTCCGTATCCGGCCATCGCATATACGTAGCCTGCGATGCAGCGCGCCGATTGCTGGCTGATGAGCGAACGGCGGTAGCGATGCTTCCCTATCAGTTCATTGCTGGCCGATGGGTTCAATATAAGATTGGCCCCCGCCATAGCCAGCAACGAACTGGGGGGGACGGGCACCCACAGGTCTTCGCATATCTCGATACCTACGACGGCTTTTCCGCTTTCAAAGAGCAAATGACCAGAGAGGGGGTACAGGCTGTCGCCTATCCGGATGGCCTTATCCTGCAAGTCGAAGGAAGAGGTAAACCAGCGTTGCTCCTGGTATTCCTTATAATTAGGCAGATAGGTTTTAGGCACAACGCCCAGTATCTTACCCTGCTGAAAGGCTACAGCGGCGTTGACCAGCCGGCTTCCCGCCACCAGGGGCAGGCCCACTACGGTAAAGACCGGAAGCGCCGCCGTACGGCTTACCAACGCAAGCAACGCTTCTTCGGCCGACCGTAGCAGGGTTTGATTGCCGAAAAGGTCGAGGCAGGTATACGAGGTAATACACAGCTCGGGGAATACCATCACCTGTACGTCTTCGCCGGATGCTTTCCGCATCAATCCTTCTATCCGTTCGATGTTGTAATAGCAATCGGCCACCGAAACATGCGGAACTGCCGCCGCCACCTTTATAAATCCGTAGTTCATATCTTTTCTTTAAATGAATAGCCCGTCAAAGGTAATTAATTTGAAGCGAATAATCCCCTTATCAGCCGGGCGTCGATCTGCTGCTGCGGATCAAACGCATCCGAAGCCATATATTCCAGTATGCTTTGCCTGAACTGTGCCGCTGCCGGGCGCTTTGAGAGGTTTTTATTCAGGTCGGCGCTGCACACCATCAGTCGCCCCTTTCCTACTTTCGCTTCGAGCAAGATACCCAGCCTACGGTTCGTAAACCAGTCATCTATCAGATGAACAACCGGGCGGAAAGCCGGCGGGAAGTCGTCCAGCAGCATCGCATCGCAATTCGATACAAGCTCCCACCACTGATAATCGCTATACCCCTCATTGGGGAAAGACGCCAGCGCCGGATGTGCCGGATTGCACAGGATGCCCAGCGTATGGGGAGCCTGTCCGCGCGTCCAGGCCGTATTCCAGAAAATACTGGAAAAGCCTACGGGTATATTCCCTCCCTTTTCCGGCCGGATCGTCCCTTTGGGAGAGATGATCAATACGTCTTCTCCCTTATTCAGCCGTTCCAGCACGGTAGCATCAAAGGTAGAGGCAATGTGCGGAAGCTTCCGGGGCGTTTGCTTTGCGGCCGGGTATACCCATATAGTCCATTGGTTCTTAACGGCTGTATCATCATCAAGCTGCACGGTAACGGTTACTTGCGAGGGCTTCGTTATCTGCTCGAACGAGACGTCTATATCGCCTGCCTGAATGCAATTATCCAGCGGCAGGTCTGTTGTAAAGCTGCCTTTCCCTATAAACTGGTTATCGGCAGTGATCACCGTCCAGGTGATCTTTGCGTCCGGCAACGGCTTGTCGCCAAAATGGGCAAACTCTACCGGCGCCTTCATCCGCTCGTTATTCAGCCATACCATCTTAGGAAAACGTACCAGCGGCACCGTCTGGCTACAGAACATGCGATACGCCTCTCCGTTTACATACCCTTTCGTCTCCCAGAAGGGATTTAATACCCCTACCAAAGCCGTTCCCTGCCCCGGAAAGTCGTGCAGATCGAGCAACTGGAAACCGGCAAAGCCCGGCGTACGCAAAGCCGCTTCAATATCGGCTTTATAGCAAAGCGTCTGCAATTTGCCCGAGGCATACAGGAAGTCGTCTGCCAGGTCTGCCATGTGTGCCTCTTCCAGTGTTTCGCGGAAGATCTCAAAGTTGCGGGCTTTCAGTACACCGGTGTATTTACTTATTTCAGTAAAGTCGGGATATACGCACCACTGCCCTATCTCGTGGCTTACGGTGGGCATATCTTTTTTAATAATAGCGGCAAAGTCATAGTCTGTACGAGGAGG
>JAISCM010000134.1 GCA_031265595.1 Tannerellaceae bacterium | reverse complement strand
TCGAGCAAGCCTACGCTATACCCTGCCTGCGCCAGGGCAACCGCCAGATTGGCCGCTACGGTGCTCTTGCCCACACCGCCCTTGCCAGACGATACGGCGATGATGTTTTTTACCTCCGGCAGCAGCCTGTCCGGCTCGGGGCGCGGCTGTTGGCGTGTTACTACCGAAATATTCCCTTTCACCTCCGCCTCCTTGTCTGCATAAGTAAGGATGGCTGTTTCCGCCGCTTTTATCACCGATTTGATAAACGGGTCGTTCGGCTTTTCAAAGAGGAGCGAAAAGCACACCTTGTTTCCGTCAATGCGTATATCATCGGCCACCATGCCGGCCTCTACCAGGTTCCTGCCTGTTCCCGGGTAACGTACTTTCGTTAGCGCATCTATAATGAGTTTGGGGTATATTGCCATGTTGTTTATGTTATTATTATTTGCCGGAGGCCAACGCGCTTCGTTTGCTTCGGTTGAAACTCCGGTATGCATCGTATGCTATCTCTACCTCCGGTTCTATCAATTCGTCTCTCTCTTCACAAACAAACCGGATGTAGTGAATGTTCATCCCCCGTTCCAGCCATTGCTGTTCGTAATAGGTCTTTATAGAAAGGATCGCGTCTGCCCAGCCGGAATGGTATAGATCGTCCGTGCAGAATAGTACCGGATAGCGGTTGGCTTTCACCACCTCCTGCGTATAGGTATACATAAAGTGGCTGTCTGTTTTCAAATGAATGATCCCTTCGGCTGGCAGCAGTTGGCGGTACAGCTTCATAAAGCCGGTAGACGTAAGGCGTTTGCCCGCCTTCTTCATTTGCGGGTCGGGAAAGGTGATCCATATCTCCGCCACTTCGCCGGGGGCAAAGAAGTGTGTGATCAGTTCGATATGCGTGCGCAGAAAGGCCACATTCGCCAGGCCGGCTTCATCCGATTCTTTGGCGCCGCTCCACATACGGGCGCCTTTAATGTCTATGCCGATAAAATTCTTTTCCGGGAACAGCCGGGCCAGCCCCACGGTATACTCCCCTTTCCCGCACCCCAACTCCAATACCACCGGGTGGGTGTTCTTAAAGAAACGCTCCCCCCACTGCCCCTTCAGGCCGAAGCCTTCTGCCTGAAGCCGCGCAAAAGGATACTGAAACACATGCGGATAACGCGCCATCTCATCGAACTTTGCCAGTTTATTCTTTCCCATGATTCGTAACATTCGTCAGGTTCATATATTCTTTGCGGCGATTCTTCCATTTCTCCAGGGCGTATTGTTGCATATCGCTTATCGTGTCTTTTTCGTCTACAATCTCTATCCCCATCAGGGTTTCTATGGTATCTTCTATCGTCACGATGCCTTCCATGCCTCCGTATTCGTTTACGATGATAGAGATATGTTCTTTCAGCTCAATCAGTTTCTCCCATGCTTTGTATACGTTGATTGTTTCGGGTAGTACTACTATCTCGCGTTTGATGTCTTTTAGCGTTAGGTTGAACTGGTCTTCCGCCAGCTTTTCGAACACATACGAACGGAGTACATACCCCGTAATATCGTCGTTATTATTCTGATACACCGGTATGCGCGAGAAGCTCAGGAAGTCTTTGTTTTGCATAAACTCTTTCAGCGTCATCTCCTCGTTGGCCGTTACGCACACGATGCGCGGCGTCATAATAGCCGAAACCCGTACATCATACAGCTTTATCAGGTTCTGAATGATCTGGTTTTCATTCTGTCTGAACACCCCTTCTTCCGCGCCGATATTGGCCAGTACCGATATTTCCTCGCGGCTGGTGGTCTGTTCGTCCCCTTTCTTAGACAATAGTTTGGTAAGGAAAGCCGATATAACCACCAGCGGATAAGCAATCACCATCATCACCTTCACCGTCTTAGCCGAAAAGCCCACCAATTGCTTAGTATAGATAGCGCCGATGGTTTTAGGGATGATCTCCGTAAGTATCAGTATTAAAGCAGTAAGTATGGCCGAGACCAACCCAAAGTATTGTTCGCCGAATACCACCGTAGCCTGAGCGCCCACCCCAGCGGCGCCCACCGTATGCGCAATCGTATTAAGCGAAAGAATGGCAGACAAAGGCCTGTCTACATTCTCTTTCAAGGCCAGAAAATCCTTCGCCGACTTATTCCCCCCGTCGGCCTTCGCTTTAAGGAACGCTACGGGAGTAGACAGTAAAACCGCCTCGACGATAGAGCATAGAAAAGAGGTAAAAAGGGCAAGAAAAAGATAACATAATAAAAGCGCCATAATTGCATTGAGTAGTTAATGTTGCGAAGATATAAAATTATTTTGATTTCTGCTTTACCGGATGAAAATTTGCTTGTTGTAAACGTTATTATATATGTATGGCGATTAATGCCGTAAGGCATTTAAGATGGATAACCCCGGCGCGAAGCCCGGGGTAAAGGAAGCTTCGCCTCCCTCCTCAACTCCGTAGCGAGTTGAACTGCTCCGCAGTTCAGATGCAGTTTTTGATAAAGGCATCGCAATGATCAGTATTAGAGCAGTCTTTCTTTTGTTTCTTGCGTAAGGCAATATCCTCCGGTCTTGTCGGAGCCGATGAGTAATTGTTAAAATACTATTTACATGCTCACTTTTGGGATTTACATGCTCACTTTTGAGATTTACAGGCCCACTTTTGAGATTTACAAGCCCACTTTTGGGGTTTACAGGCCCACTTTTGGGGTTTACAGGCCCACTTTTGGACAAGGTATTCATATTTCGATAAGGTCGATAGATAGGGTTGAAACCCTATCCTTAGATATTTCTTCCCTTCGGGAATCAGCCACGCTGTGGCTGTCCTGATCGGATGGTATCAGCCCCGCCCAACCCCCCAACCCCCTAAAGGGGGGGTAAGTGCAATGTCTTTAAGTTAAGGGATAAGAGTCTATGCCGTACCTTGATTGCCGGCAAATAATTACATGGCGCCAAGAATAACATTGGCATCAATATTCAATTCTTTATGCATTTTGCGAGCCACCTGTAATGTTGGTTCCGACTTTCCGGTAAGATATTCGCTTATCCGAGACGCGCTTATTCCAAGCATTTCCGCTAACGCTTTTTGAGTTAGGTTCAACTCATTCATGCGTGATTTGAGAATATCCATCAGAACAGGTTTTCCGATAGGATAATGTTCTTTTTCATAAGCGACAACCAAATCGGTAAGAAAGTCCAATTCGATGTAATTCTTATCTGTCGGAGGCGTATTGTCATCTACAAGTTCTATAAGTTCATCCACTCTTGCCATAATAGCCTCATATTCTGATTTATTGACTATCTGTTTCATGTATTATTTGTTTAGGCAAAGATACTGTTTTTTTTATTCGATACCGTTTTGTGTGGATAATTCATGTGTATGCTTTCCCGGAGGTCGATGCTCCCCTCATCCTGTCTCCGCAGGTCGTTGACCTACGGTTATGAAAATCCAACCTTTCAGGTTGTTACGGATTAACTTAATGACATTGCCCTTTAGGGGGTTGGGGGGTGTTTTCACACACCACGTTCCACCTTCCACCAGCCCCCTCAAACCCGCTCCCAGTGCGGGAAGCAGGGTGGAACGTACACGTTTCACCGGGCTCGTCTCCTTTCACCGGTGGGGGGGGCGAGGGTGGGGCGGCAGCGGGGGTGAAACGTGGATGGAGGGGTGGAACGTGCATGTTCCACCCTGCTTTCCGCGTTGGGAGAGGGTTTCAGGGCTTGGTGGAAGGTTGAACGTACCTGTTAAAAGCCCTCTGAGCAGGCCTTATACGTAAGGAGTTAAGCGATGTCTTTCAGCTTTCAGCCGGGCTGTAGGTGTTTGTGTGTGAGTGGTTTTGGCTGAAAGCTGATCTTTCAGCCTCCTTTCAGCCTCCAAATTAGGGGGCGGCGAAATGAAAAAAAAATCTTCGCGAAGTCCTCACCAAGTCTTCGCGAAGACCTTTCTGAATTATCGCGAAGACTTGGAAGAGTCTTCGCGAAGAGTTGCTGGAGACTTCGCGAAGACTTTTTTTA
>JAISCM010000044.1 GCA_031265595.1 Tannerellaceae bacterium | reverse complement strand
ACCCGCAACATGATAACAGGCGGCTCAACGGCCAATCTGGCCATCATATTAGTAGATGCCCGGACAGGCGTGATCACCCAGACGCGCAGACATACCTTTCTGGTTTCCCTTCTGGGGATCAAACACGTGGTATTGGCCGTTAATAAGATGGACCTGGTAGGTTTCAACCGCGACGTATTTAATAAGATCGTAACCAATTACAGGCGTTTTACCGGGCCGTTGGCGATACCCGAGATCACCTGTATTCCGTTGTCGGCTTTAGACGGAGATAATGTAGTGGTGAAGAGCGAACGCACGCCCTGGTATGAGGGCATGCCTTTATTGGAACATCTTGAAACCGTACCGATCGACCTTGATAGAAACTATACGGATTTCCGTTATCCGGTGCAATATGTATCGCGCCCCGACCAGCACTTCAGGGGCTTCTGCGGAAAGGTGGCCGGCGGTATCGTCCGTAAAGGAGATACGGTTATGGCGCTGCCCTCGGGAAAAACCTCTAAAGTGAGCCGTATTCTAACTTATGACGGCGAACTGGAATACGCCTTCCCCCCCCTGAGCATTACCCTGACGCTGGAAGATGAGATAGATGTGTCAAGGGGAGAGATGCTGGTGCATCCGGACAACCTGCCTGTGGCCAGTCGTAATTTTGAAGCCATGCTTGTATGGATGGATGAAGAGCCGATGGATACCTCCACCCCATTCTATATAAAACATACAACAAATACGACAAGGGCCCGCATAGACAGCGTGCGTTATAAAATAGATGTAAACACCATGAAATCATCCCAGGCAAACCAACTGGCATTGAATGAAATCGGACATGTTTATTTTACTACCGGTAAAGAACTGTTTTTCGACTCCTATAAGACAAACAAACAGACGGGGGCTTTTATCTTAATAAACCCTATAACCAATAACACATCGGCCGTAGGGATGATCACCGGAAAGATCGATGCGCAGGATATGCACGGCGAAGACGCATTAGCCGTAGTAGACCTGAAACAATTGGGTATAGACTGGGAGCATTACCATGCGATAGAAAAGATCCGGCAGGAATTAAGGCGCCAGGGAATAGAAATAAAACTAATTAAATAAAGGAGTAAGGATGGATTTTCAGAAGTTGCCCGTCACACCGCTTATCGGAGCGAATGCGAAAACATTCGACGCCATAACAAAAGGAAGAGTGATAGATAAAGGATTTCGCAAAAAGTATCAATTAACCCGGATCGTCTCACAACTACTAAGCCTGTACCCGTCTGTAGAAAGGAAGCGATTCCGCATATTAGATGAAAAGCCCCTGGAGATGGATCCTTTTTTTATTATAGGGCATTGGCGTTGCGGCACCACCTTTGTACACAATGTCTTTGCCTGTGATACGCATTTTGGGTATAATACCACCTATCAAACGGTATTTCCCAACCTGATGCTTTGCGGGCAACCTTTCTTTAAGAAGTGCCTGTCTATACTGATGCCCCATTCGCGCCCTACGGATAACCTTGAACTGGCGGTAGACCTGCCGCAGGAAGAAGAGTTTGCCCTCTCTAATATGATGCCTTACAGTTATTATAATTTCTGGTACCTGCCTAAACAGATGATGGAGTATGGCGAGCGCTTCCTATTGTTTAATACCATTAGCGAAGAAGAACGGCAGGTGTTTAAAGAGACATTCCTCCGACTGATAAAAATCTCCTTATGGAATACAAAAGGCATCCAGTTTCTGAGTAAGAACCCTCCGCACACAGGACGGATAAGAACCTTGCTGGAAATGTTTCCTGATGCTAAATTCCTTTACCTGAAACGAAATCCGTATACGGTATTTGAGAGTACGCGCAACTTCTTTACCAATACCATACAGCCGCTCCGGCTACAGCATATTACGAATGAAGAATTAGAAACAAACGCAGTGGAGATATTCAGGCGGCTATATTATAAGTACGAAGAAGAAAAACAACTGATACCTCCCGGCAACCTGGTAGAAATAAAGTTTGAAGATTTCGAAGCCGACGCCTTTGCCATGACGGAGAATATATATAAGAAGCTTGATTTACCCGGGTTTCAGGAATCAAAAGAACACATCCGGAACTATCTCGACAAGAAAAAAGGGTATAAGAAGAATACATACACCTACGACAACCGGACATTGGACATAGTAGACAAAAACTGGAAAATGGCGGTAGACAAGTGGAAATACTAATTCTTCACCCCCTTCGGGCGGTTTGCTGCCGACAGCTCCTGGCAGTCCACCGAAAAAAGGTCCGTATCTTTTTTGAGAAAGGTCCGTACCTTTTAAAAAATAGGTCCGTACCTTTCCGGAAAAAGGTCCGTACCTATTTTTATCTCATAAATCAGCCGTTAATCCTTAAAAAAACAGAAATATGAACGCAGATTGGAAAAATAGTATCCGTATTTTAGCTTTTATTACTATAATTGCCGGCTGTCAACTATCGGTTGTTTATTCGCAAGAGGTTGCTCCTTTTGCTTATGGCGATATGGATCAGTGGATTGTTCGTGAGATTAAGGAATCTGCCGTTATTGGGGGAAACACGAAGTTCTTATATGAGTTAGGGCCTGTGGATACGATTGCAGGCAATACGGCATATAGCAACCGCAGCGGCTCCCCTTGGGCTAATTCAAATGTGTTGGCCAAAATGGGTGGCGTGGTAAAAGCAAATACGTCTGTTTTCCCGGAAATAAGAGGAGAAGGGAAATGCGCTCGTATGGAAACCCGCTTAGTGAGCGTAAAGGCGCTTGGCGTAATAGATATTGAAGTAATTGCGGCCGGCTCTATCTTCTTAGGCAAGATGCACGAGCCTGTTAAAGGAACGAAGAACCCGCAGAGTATGCTGGAGTGCGGCATTGCCTTTACCCAAAAGCCTAAAGCGATACGCTTTGACTATAAGGTAAAGATAGCGCCCGGCAAACAACGGGTAAGAAGCTCCGGTTTCAGCCGGCAAACAACAGTAGAAGGCCCGGACAAAGCGATGGCTATCCTTTTCTTACAAAAGCGTTGGGAAGATAGCAACGGCAATGTGTATGCCAGGCGGATCGGTACGATGGCGCAACGCTATGCGCAATCGTCCGGCGGCTGGGTAAATGAAGCGACTTATCCTATCTTGTATGGTGATATTACGTCGCATCCCGAATATAAGGATTATATGAAAATACAGACAGAAGAAAGATATACGGTAAACAGCAAAGGCAAAAGTGTCCCTATCAGGGAAACCGGGTGGGAAAGCGAACAGGAAACGCCAACGCATATCATCTTGCTGTTTTCATCCAGTTATGGAGGGGCTTATACCGGCTCGCCCGGTAATACGTTTTGGATAGATAATGTAACACTGATATATGAATAGCGCTACAAACGAATGAACGAAATTGAAGCAAAAATAAAGATACTGCGTGATGAGTTGGAACAACATACGTACGACTATTATGTACTGTCCAATCCCACTATTTCCGATTATGATTTTGACAGAAAGCTCAAAGAGCTTCAGGCGTTAGAAGACGCTTATCCGGAATTTGCAGACCCTGCCTCGCCAACGCAGCGGGTAGGTAGTGACATCTCCAAAGAGTTTGTACAGATAGAACATACCTATCCGATGCTCTCCCTCAGCAATACGTATTCGGAAGAGGAAGTGCGCGACTTTTACGACCGTACCATGCGTTCGCTGCACGAACCTTTTGAAGTGGTAGGCGAACTTAAATTCGACGGAACCTCTATTTCGCTGATCTATGAGCATGGACGATTAGTCCACGCAATCACCCGTGGCGACGGAACCCGGGGCGACGATGTAACAGCCAACGTGAAAACCATTCGTTCCATCCCCTTAAAACTAAGAGGCAACGGCTATCCGGATGTATTTGAGATCAGGGGGGAGATACTACTCCCCTGGGCAGAGTTCGACCGCTTGAACAAGGAGCGGGAAGAGCAGGAAGAGCCCTTGTTTGCCAATCCGCGGAATGCTGCTTCGGGGACGCTCAAACAGCAGAATCCGGCTATCGTGGCTTCCCGTAAGCTGGATGCTTATTTCTATTATTTGCTGGGCGAGGACCTGCCGGCCCAGAGCCATTATGAGAATCTTGACTATGCCCGTTCCTGGGGATTTAAAGTGCCCGGCGTGATGCGTAAATGCCATACCTTAGAAGAGATCTTCGATTATCTTTCGTATTGGAACATTGAACGGAAGAACCTGCCGGTAGCTACGGATGGCGTTGTACTGAAAGTAAATTCATTGCTTCAACAACGGAATCTGGGTTTTACGGCCAAAAGCCCGCGTTGGGCGATCGCATATAAATTCCAGGCAGAACAGGCGGCTACCCGGCTAAATTCCGTGTCTTTTCAGGTAGGACGAACGGGGGCTGTTACGCCGGTGGCTAATCTGGAGCCGGTATTGCTGTCGGGCACTACCGTGAAACGCGCTTCCCTGCATAATGCCGATATTATAGAAGGCTTAGACTTGCATATAGGCGATACGGTATACGTTGAAAAAGGAGGCGAGATCATCCCCAAGATAACAGGCGTAGATAAAGACGCCCGCCCGGTGATGATGGGTGATAAGGTAAGCTTCGTAAAGAATTGTCCCGAATGTGACACGCCTTTGATCCGCCCACAGGGAGAAGCCGCCCATTATTGCCCGAACGAATCCGGTTGCCCTCCACAGATAAAAGGAAGGATAGAGCACTTTGTCACCCGCAGGGCGATGGATATCAATATAGGCCCCGAAACCGTAGAAGATTTATACGAAGCCGGCTATGTCAGAGATCCGGCCGATTTGTATCTGTTGACTATAACGGATTTGCTTCGCCTGGAACGCTGGGCGGAGAAAAGCGCCCGGAATTTGATGGATAGCCTGGAACAATCGAAAACCGTACCTTTCGAACGGGTATTGTATGCCTTGGGTATCCGTTATGTAGGCGAGACCGTTGCCAAACGCTTAGCGCTGGCTTTTCAGAACATAGACAGTTTAAAACAAGCCTCTCTCGAAACATTAACGGGAGTAGATGAGATAGGAGGGCGCATTGCACAGAGCGTTCTCGATTATTTCAGCAATGAAAAAAACCGCGCCATCACAGACCGTCTGGAAGCATACGGCCTGCAAATGCGTATTGCCGAAACCATACGGGCCAACCGGTCGGATAAATTAAATGACCTTACGATCGTCATCAGCGGAACGTTCCTGAAACACTCGCGCGACGAATACAAAGCCATGATCGAACAACATGGCGGAAAGAATAGCGGTTCTGTATCGGGGAAGACCGACTATATCCTTGCCGGCGAGAATATGGGGCCGGCCAAGCTGGAGAAAGCAGCAAAACTTGGGGTGAAAATTATCAATGAGGAAGAATTTTTAAACATGTTGTCCGAATGAAACTCGCAAATTTCTTTATAAAGAAAAAGATACAGGATCTGGCAAAGGAAACGGCAAGAACAGCCCGCTTCTGTTCGTTGAGCGACGCCGGTGACGTGGTGGTGGTATTTAATTTAAACGACCGGGATAATGTTTTGGCATGTGTGGAGAAACTACGTGAGTTTACCCAAAACATCCACCTTTGCGCGTACGTTGGCAAAAAGAGTAAAGAGGAAGCCGTCAATACATCCTGGCTCTATATTTTTGAAGAGGAACTCGATTCAAAAGGCGTGCCTACCGATTCTATGGTAGAGAGATTTAATAGCCTTCCGGCCGACATATTAATAGACCTGACCCGTAAGAATAATTACGCCATGCAGTATCTGCTGCTGAAACATTCGTCCTTGTTTAAAGTAGGGAATAAATCATTTCTCAGAGATATGTATGATCTGACCATACCGATGACAGACGATGTAGATATCAACAATTACTTTGGGCATATATTATATTATTTGCTGACAATCCGCTCCAAATAATATAAATTCCTTATTTTTGCACAGCAGAATAACGAAACGGAATAAACTCCTTATGATAGATGTTAATTTAAAAGGGATGGGGGTAGCATTGATTACTCCTTTTAAAGAGGATGAGAGTGTTGATTATGATACCTTAGCGAAATTGGCCGATTACCAGTTACAAAACGGAACAGATTATCTGGTAGTATTAGGAACTACGGCCGAAACACCCACGCTGACGGAAGAAGAAAAAGATAAAATTCTACACCTTATCGTTACCAAAGTACGGGGACGCATCCCTGTTGTAGTAGGAGTAGGAGGCAATTGCACACGGGCTACCGGAGAAAAGTTAAAGCATGGCAGCTTTGATGGAGTAGATGCTGTATTGTCCGTAACGCCTTATTATAACAAACCTTCCCAGGAAGGGCTCTATCAACATTATAAGGCCGTTTCGGAAGCCACCCGCCTGCCGGTCATTTTATACAATGTGCCGGGACGTACCGGCGTAAATATGACGGCGGCAACAACCCTTCGGATCGCCCGCGACTGTAAGAATGTAATCGCTATCAAAGAAGCGTCGGGCAATATCACCCAGATGGATGATATTATCAAAAACAAACCGGCCAATTTCAATGTTATTTCCGGCGACGATGGTATTACGTTCCCCCTGATCACATTAGGGGCTATCGGCGTTATTTCGGTGATAGGGAATGCCTTCCCCCGCGAATTTAGCCGTATGGTACGTTTAGCATTGGCCGGCGATTACAATAGCGCCCGTACGATCCATCACAGCTTTACGGAGTTATTTGATTTATTGTTTGTAGATGGGAACCCGGCAGGCGTAAAGAGTATGCTCAATGCGATGGGATATATTGAGAACAAATTACGCCTGCCTTTGGTACCTACACGGATCACTACTTTTGAGAAGATACGCGATGTGCTTCGTCAACTGAGTATCCGCTGCTAAAGGCTCATCCCCAGATTATACATAATAAAGGAATATACGTCTGTATATTCGTCTATCACTTTGCTGATGGGCTTGCCTGCTCCGTGCCCGGCTTTCGTTTCAATGCGGATCAGCTTGGGCGCATCTCCGGTATTGGCAGCCTGCAAGGTAGCTGCATATTTGAATGAGTGGGCCGGCACAACGCGGTCGTCATGGTCGGCTGTTGTTATAAGGATGGCCGGATAAGGCGTGCCATCGTCTTTGATCGTATGCAATGGAGAATAGGCATAGAGAGAGGCAAACATTTCCCGGCTGTCTTCACTCGTGCCATAATCGCTGGCCCAATTCCATCCGATGGTAAATTTATGGTAGCGAAGCATATCCATCACGCCTACGGCCGGAACGGCTACTTTGAACAGCTCCGGGCGCTGGTTTACTACGGCGCCTACCAGCAAACCGCCGTTAGAGCCTCCCTGAATCGCTACTTTTTCTTTATTCGTATAGTTCGCCTTTATCAGGTATTCGGCAGCGGCAATGAAGTCGTCGAATACGTTCTGTTTATTCATCTTTGTGCCGGCCTGATGCCATTCTTC
>JAISCM010000268.1 GCA_031265595.1 Tannerellaceae bacterium | reverse complement strand
TCTATATAATCGGCAGCCCCGTCTACCACTTCGCCATTTTCGTTGTAGACGCCTATAATATACTGTCCTTTCCAGTGGGCGGGAATATCGCCATTATACCTGTCTTTTATGGTAAGCGTTCCCTCCTGATAGCCGGTATCCTGCCTGGTAAATGCAAAATAAGCAGTTAATATAGCCTGGGCTTCTTCTTTGGATTTGCCATCTACTACAAATAACTGAAAGGACTGGCCTCCGGCATTCTCATAGTTGGCATAATATACTGATTTTAAAAATTCATGTCCGATATAGCTGGAAGTAGCGTAGGCTTCGGAGTAAGGCCGTTTCCCCTCTTTCGGAAATACATTCACAAGAGAAGGATAAGCGGCTTGCGGGTCGATTTTCCCGGCCAGGCTTTTCCCTATCGCCCGTATGGATTCTACGATAGGATCGTTGCTGTTTGTCCACATTTTCACATAGATACATCCGGAGAAAAAGTAAAGGTTTTTATCATCCCCCTGCGCTTCCCCGCCAATCGGCAGAAAGGCCAGGTCGGAAGAACGTTCGGAAGCATACATCCCAAAAGCATCTTCCGGCGTTGCATGCCGGTAGGCTTGTATGGTGATATAGTCGCCATCCTTTTTATATTCCATAGAAGTCATCTCCCTGAAATTATTTTCTAAAAATAAAGGAGCCGCCCCGTTTATCCGATCGAATAAGTTGTCGGGGTTGAAAATTTCAATCTCATTGTCGATCGTCCAGCCCTGAACAACGGGTAGATACGATTTTAACTGTTCCGGCGTTTGCGCCCTGTTTCCCTGAACGAAGAATGTAGATAATGTAATTATCATGCATGCAAGCTTGTAACTGTTTCTTTTCATTGGTCGGTGTTTATTAATCGTGGCAAAAATAAGAATAAAACTAATTATGAATTATTAATTATGAATTATTAATGATGGATTATGAATTGCCATGCGTTCCGGCTTTGGTATTTTGGCAATCAGGGTAATGAAAGGCAATTCTTCTTTGCATTTACGAAAATTACTAATTCATTCCCTGATTGCCAATTGTTTAAAATAACATTCCTTTCTATCGACTGTTCAGATCGGGCACAATCAGTAGTTCCGCATCGGGAATCGGGAAATAATAATATTGCTCGCTCAGGCTAAGCCCATTGTTCAGGGGCAAATCGTTCGGGCTCCGGTAATTCTTCTGTAAATGAAGTATTTCATGCCGTTGCATGGTGAAGAAACGCCCCATACAACTATGTTCCATCCCTGACGTTTCCCAGCGACGTTCTGCCAATACAGCCTGCTGGAACGTTTCTTTTGAAACAGACGATGGCGTGAGTGGGGCTCCGGCCCGGGTCTGTACCCGGTGTACACAGTCGAGTGCTAAGGGAGTAACCCCACCGCTGCCGAAAGCAACCGCTTCGGCATAGAGCAACAGAATGTCGGCATATCTGAATATATAACGGGTTTTGGAACTTCCACCCTGCAAGCCTGCTGCTGTATAGTAACCCGTTTCGTAATCGTAATCCCACGCTCCGTTCTGGATGTTCTTTTTCCAGTGCGGATGCTTTTGATTTGTTCCCGGATCGCTCCAGTCGAGCAACGGATACAAGTCTGTTACGGGATCCTTTTCCCTGCCGGTCATAGATATTTTAGTCAGAAACCAGGCATCCTTGCGCGGCCCTTCCGGGAAATTATCAAAAAACTCCAGTTCAACGATCAGGTCGCACCATCCGGTAGATTCCTCCGGGAGCTCCGTGAACGGCCCGGCATAGTTATTATTATTGACATGATGAAATTCTCCGAATATGATCTCTTTTGAATAGTTGGATTCAGGTTCGTCCACCAGCGTCCGTATATCGGGCTCAAGGATATAGTTGTACCCTTCCTGTCCTTCGTTATCAATTATCTCCTTGTACTTGGCGGCGGCCCTGTCATAGAACTCGGTTCCTTTCTTCAGCGGCCATCCGGCTTGTGTGAGATAAATGGAAGCCACCAATGCCTTGGCGGCGGCCTTGTTGGGAGCCACATTGATACCTTCTTTGAAATAGGGAGAAACCGTATGGTTCAGCGGAAGCATCTCTTCCGCTTTCAAGGCGTCAGACAGGATCAATTCATAGATATCTTCTACACTCGCCCTCGGGCTGGCATAGTCTATCTCAACGGCAGTCACCAGGGGAAGACGTCCCCAGATACGAACAAGCATAAAGTAATTCAGCGCCCGCAAGAAGTAAGCCTGCCCCAGGCGGGAGTTCAGTACTGTCTGGTCTATCGTCATTCCTTCCGCATTGTTGATAATGTTGTTGCAGGCCTTAATGGTAGAATAATAAGCTTTATACTGATCCAGCACTTCGGTATTACCCGAATTGAAATTGAACATGTCATATTCGGCAAACCGGGTTTTATTACCGGCATTCTGGGCCGTTATGTCATCGCCACACCAGGCATGGATGGCACGAAAGACATACCTGTTGGTCTGAACATATTGGTTGTAAAGTCCCGTCAGGGCCATATCCAGGCCTTCCACATCCTGATACAGGGAATTGGGCGTCAATCTACCCTCTGCTTTTTCTTCCAGAAAAGAGTCGCAGGAAGAAAAGGCGAAAACAAGGCTGATGAGAAAATAATGTATATATTTCATTGTAATGATTATTTGGGTGTTCCTATCGTTTAAAATTTTAATTGCAATCCAAGCGTATAGCTTCTCGGAACAGGATAAGAGATGCCGTCTATACCCACATTGGTGTCATACTGTCCGCCCGTACCCCGGCTATCCATACTACCTTCCGGATCGTATCCGCTGTAGGAGGTGAGTGTGAAGATATTCTGCGCACTCAGCGTCAGCTTCAAATCTCCTATCCGGGTTTTCGACTTAGGAAAGGTATATCCGATACTTATGTTTTTCAGCCTTACATAATCGGCTTTTTCCAGGTATTGCTCCGTCTCCAGGCGTGTGTTGATCGTATTACTGAAGGGATTGGGCACTTTGGTGTCCTGGTTTTCCGGAGTCCACCGGTCATAGTAACCATCTTTCAGCGTAACAAAGCGGGAATCGCTTACTGCTTCTACCATCAGGTAACGCCCCAGGTTCAGGCGATCGGCTCCGAACGCACCCTGGAAGAAGATGTTTATATCCAGGTTTCTCCAGGAGAAGGTATTATTCCATCCCAGTACATAATCCGGGAACGCTTTCCCGATGATGCCGGCATCTTCTGCATCCAGCGTATAATTGCCGTTCTTATCGAGGAATTTGTTGTCGCCCGGCTGTTGTCCCCATTTGGCTGCTTCTGCCGCTTCGTCCGTACGCCATAAGCCCAGCCAGTGGTAGCCATAGATAGATCCCATCGGCTCGCCAAGTTGTAAGACCGCCGTATTGAGCGAAGCCTGGTTGATCCGCGTGCCGGGATGTAGTTTGGTTTCGCCTCCCAGGTCGGTTACTTCATTCTTAGAGTAGGAGATATTGAATGAACTTTCCCAGTTCAGCTTCTTATGCTGTAGAATAACGCCTGTGAGCGACAGCTCGATCCCCCTGTTGCGTACTTCTCCAAGGTTTACCCAGGTAGTGCCTCCCCCGTCATAGAGCGGGATACTTTTCTGCAACAGCAGGTCTTTTGTTTCCTTCTGGTAATAATCTATAGTAGCAGACAACCGGTTTTTGAGGAATCCGAGATCCAGGCCTATGTCTATCTGATGGGTCTTTTCCCAGGTCAGGTCTGGGGTTGCCGGGCTATCTACTCTGTATCCGGGCAGATTGGTTGCCGTGCCCCATCCGTAATTGGCCGTAGCCAGCAATCCCAGAGTAGAGTAGGAGCCGATAGCCTGATTGCCGGTAACGCCCCAGCTTGCGCGGATCTTCAGATTGTCGAACACATTCAGGTCTTTGATGAACGATTCTTCGGAGGCGCGCCAGGCCAGTGCGAAAGACGGGAAGTTACCCCACTTATCATTCTGGAACTTGGAAGACCCGTCGCGGCGGATCGTTGCCGTCAGCAAATAGCGGTCTTTATACGAATACATGGCGCGTCCGATCAGCGATACCAATGAAGAGCGGCTGAAAGAATTACCGTAGCTGGCCATCGTTCCCATATTCAGGTTCCAGAAGCCGACGGATTCGGTACGCAGATCTACCACTTCCGAAAACAATTCCGTATAGGTATCCTGAGATAGCTCTAAAATACCGGAAAGCCCCAGGCGATGGTCTCCCCATTGATTCGTGTAGTTGAGCTGTCCCAACGCATACCAGTTAAAGTTGTCGTTGCTGTTGTTGTTGGCCCGGTTGGAAGAGGTGCGCAGTTCGTAGGCTCTGGAATTCATCCAGTATCCCTTGTAGTTCCTGTAGTTGGCAGATCCCTGCAAATCAAAAGTCAGCCCTTTGATGGGAAGCTTGAAGTTGAGTTGCAGATTGCCGGAAACATAGTTCGTAAAGCCTTCGCTCAAATCCTGTATCAACCGGCCGTAAGGATTTTCCAGTATTGAATTGACTGCATCTTTGATCCAATTACCTTCTGCGTCTTTCAGCTCCATTGTGGGGCTATATGTCATCGCGTCTGAGATGATAGAGCCTATGCCTCCACGCGGGCCGTTTTTCTGGCTTCTCCTTCTGAAAGCATTGAGTTCGATATTCATCTTCAGCCAGTCGGTAACTTCAGTGGTGAGGTTTGAACGGATGTTGTAGCGCTGGGTTTCCGATTCTTTGAGTATCCCCTGTGCATCCAGAAAGTTACCGGAAACGACAAACTGGTTCTTTTGTGTTCCTCCGGATATGGAAAGTTTGTAATTCTGCGTATAGGCTGTATGGAAGATCAAATCCTGCCAGTCCAGGCCTCCATTTGCTTTCCAGTTGTTGATCTGTCCCTGCGTATAAAACTCTGTTCCCCTGTACTGGTTGTAAAACTCGGCATAATCACTGGCGCTCAGCATATCCAGCTTCTTAGCGATAGACGACATGGTTTGTTGCGTATTGAATGTAACTCTGATCTTCCCTTCGGTTCCGCGTTTGGTGGTTATCAATACTACGCCGTTGGCGCCACGCGAGCCGTAGATGGCCGTTGCAGAAGCATCCTTCAATACTTCGATAGACTGGATGTCGTTCGGATCAAGGTTGTTGAACAACGTGCCGTTGGGCACTCCGTCAATGATGTACAACGGGTCGTTTCCTCCATAAATCGAATTGGCCCCACGGATACGTATCTGGATACTCTGTTCGGGCGATCCGGAGTTCGTAATAACCATCACACCAGGAATACGTCCGTTGATCGCCTGATCCAGCCGGGTGATCGGCTCGTCCTGAAACTGCTTTTGAGAAAGCGCAGCTACAGAACCTGTAAGATCTTTCTTTCTTACCGTGCCATAGCCAATAACAACTACCTCTTCCAAAGCCTGGCTGTCTTCCTCTAAAGTAACAGAAAGGCTTGTTTGATTTCTAACAGCTATCTCCTGGCTGATATAGCCGATATAAGAAACAACCAGGATGGCATCACCAGAGACATCCTGAAGTTGAACTTTACCAGTTGAATCCGTTGTGTTTCCATTTGTAGTTCCTTTAACAAAAACATTTGCCCCTGCTATAGGCCCCATTGCGTCAGCAACAGTTATGGCAACTGTGCGACCTTCTTGCAAAATGCCATCCTCAAAGACATCTTGTGCCGTACGAATATCATTTGCTGCATATATATTTCCTATACAAAGCAGCAGGGATATTCCTAAAAATATCTTTCTACAAAAAATAAAATGATTCATGTTTGATTAGATGAAAAGATTAATATTTCAATAAATAGAATAAGAATAGTCCCAGTTTTCCTTTTGGGGTGGTATAAAGATTACGCAATTAGTTTACGCGCTCCGTAGATAGTGGCCGATGCGTCAAAGCGTTTCATGCAATTCAGCATCCCGCTTTCTTTTACTCATTGATTTGAAGACTAAACAATACTTACATCATAGGCATAATTGTATTTAGTTAAACATTTGTATCTTGATTGATATAAAATGTAGACTTGTAATTACAGCATACTGCAATCCGGTTATAAAATACAATAAAATGAGTGACACAAAGATATATTATTTTAAGACATGAGCAAATATTAATACGAATTATCAATCTCAAAATAAAATGCTATATTTGTTGCAATTAATCCTTTAACAAGTAAAGTTATGAAAAGCATCTGTTTGTTGTGCCTGGCGCTCCTATTCATGGCGTCGTGCGAATGTAATGACCCTTCCCAGAAAGTGCAGTCATTTAGTTATGAGCCTGATTATGCAACTATCAAGGTTGATGAATCCCGTTTGGCGTATATTGATAGCCTGCTTCAGGAATATGTGGATAAGGGGATTATTCCCCATGCGCTTACTTTTGTGGCAAAGGGAGGGCAGGTTATCCATAATAAGGCTTTTGGGTGGCGGGATGTTGAGAAGCAAATCCCCCTCGAAAAGGATGATATTTTCAGGATGTACTCGCAAACGAAAGCGATAGCTACCGTTGCGTTGATGACATTGTTCGAACAAGGCAAATTCCAGTTAGACGATCCTGTATCCAGGTATATACCGGAGATGACTAATCAGGTAGTTGTTGCCGGCGGAGGTACCGGCCCTGCTACCCGGGAGGCTGCTTCGCCGGTATTGATCCGTCATTTGCTGAGCCATACATCCGGCATAACAGGCCCCCGTTATGATCCGGGCGCTCCCCGCACGGAGCATGAAACGCTGGCCGACTATGTGAAAGAACTGGTAGCCTATCCCTTAAGCTTTGATCCGGGAACGGGCTGGAATTACCATCCGGCATCCGACGTTTGCGGCTATCTGGTGGAATACTTTTCGGGCAAACCCTTACAGGAGTATATGAAAGAAACAATATTCGGCCCCTTGGGCATTGAAGATATGGCCTATTATTATGACGAAAGCTATAAAGACCGTTTCGTAACCGTTTACAAAGAGAATGAAGGGAAAATAGAACCAGTTGAAATCTGGAGCGGACGCAATCCGTTTGGGGAAGACCACCGGTATGCCTCTGCCGGCACAGGCCTGAACGGAACGATCGAAGGCTATGCCCGCTTCTGCCAGATGGTACTGAATTACGGAGCGTTCAACAACGCACGGATACTCGGACGGCGTACGATTGAGATAATGGGCAAAAACCAGATAGCCCACCCAAGTAATGCCGATGCTCATTTTAATTTCGGGATCGGCTTTCAGATCTATCCGGGCCACAGTGCGGATTGGGATATACTTCCGGGCGCTTCACCCTTGGTGTCTCCCGGCTCTCTGTCGTGGGGCGGCATGGCGAATACCGACTATATCATCGATCATCAGGAAAATATGATCATTCTCTTATACACCAATCGCATACCTGATACGCTGGTGTGGGAGAAGTTCCTTACTACCGTTTATCAGGCATTGGAATGATCAGCGATACCAAACTTAAAAACCTTTTCTTTAAATAAGCCCCGCATTCCGGCAGGAGCCGTCTGCGTATGTAGCGTATTTTCAGTATGGCCGGGAGCGGGGATTGATCTTCCGTCCTTTATTACCTGAATAGCGCGGAGAATGGTTACATCATCTTTATAGAAGATGGGGTAGAACCCGGCTTCGTCAAAGAAGTTACGTGAGATATATGCCATTAAGTGCGTTTCGAGCAATTTGGCCGAAATCTCGATCAGGGCAGGACGTTTCTTTACCCCTTTTGTAGCGGCAAACTCGGTAAAGTCCGACAATAAAGGCTGCTGTTCCAGATACGCGTATAAATCCCGGTACGTTTCGAAAGAAGATAATTTATCAAAGTTCTTGTCGGAATATTCCAATGCGTATAGGTAAAGAACGCCGGAATTACGGGTAACATTGCTGAAATAAGAAGTAACGCCGCTCGTATCGCTTGGTATGAATATATCCGGCATAATCCCTCCGCCTCCGTAAACGGTGCGTCCCATAGACGTCTGGTATTGAGGTAAGTTATCCATTTTAATACTATCGGCCGAATAAAACTCACCATGCATATAGCGGTTATAGATGTCATTGTCGTAATCTTCCGTATGCCCCAGTTCATATTCTTTCTGGATAGAACGGCCGGAAGGGGTATAATAGCGGGCGATGGTAAGGCGCAACTGCGAGCCATCCGTTAAGGCGATCTGCGATTGTACCAATCCTTTCCCATACGTGCGGCGTCCGATAATCGTTCCCCTGTCGTTGTCCTGAATCGCGCCGGCAAAGATTTCACTGGCCGAGGCCGAACCCTCGTCGGTTAGTATCACGATCGGGTTGTCCATGCAGGTGCCTGTTCCATTCGCATATACATCGCTTCGCGGATACGCTTTGCCTTCGGTATAGACAATTAGTTTTCCCTGCGGCATAAATTCGTTTACCATATTTACGGCCGCTTCCATGATCCCGCCCGAATTTCCGCGCAAATCAATGATAAAGGAATTGCATCCTTCCTGTTTCAGTTTGGCGATAGCCGTAATAAACTCATTGTATGTATTACGGGCAAACCTTGATACCTTTATAAAACCGATCCCCTGGCTTATCTCATAAGACACATCCACGGAATGTACCGGTACGTCTCCCCTGGTTACATCGAAGTAAATCAATTCCGGATTGCTTTGGCGATGCACGCCCAACCTTACCGTACTGTTTTTCGCTCCCCGCAGGTTTTTCATCACCTGGTTCTGATCCATTTTCTTTCCTGAGAAGACAGAATCGTTAATGGTTATGATCCGGTCGAAAGGCAGTATCCCGGCTTTCTCGGAAGGGCCGCCCGGGATTACGCTAATAACCAGTATCGTGTCGGTCTGCATATTGAAGGATACGCCGATACCGCTGAATGAGCCTTCCAGCTCTTCATTCACACTTTCGGCATCTTCGGCTGAAATATATACCGAGTGCGGGTCTAACTCATTGAATATTTTAGGGATCGTCTCTTCTACTAATTGAGGCATATTGACCGTGTCTACATACTGTTCATTGATGATATTGAGTATGTAATTTATTTTATTGCCGCTTGCGTACGAACTACGGTTACTACCTTTGCGGCTACTGAGGTTTACGTAATAATTCCCGATAAATATTCCCAGGGCAATGCTTGCGGCGATAATTACGGGAAGCCAGATGGCCAGTTTTTTATCTTTATTCATCGTATGAATGTTTGTTATTCATTTATATCTATATAATCTACTATAATATTAGCCCGTATCAGCAAGTCGCAACCGTCTTCCATGCGGTATTTTTCAGAATACACCACCCGCTTTATACCCGATTGTATGATCAGTTTGGAACATTCAATGCAGGGAGCAGACGTAACATAGATCGTTGCGCCCTTACTGCTGTTCGACGAAGCGGCTACTTTCGTGATCGCATTTGCCTCGGCGTGCAATACATAGGGCTTGGTGACATTGTTCTCGTCTTCACACACATTCTCAAATCCGGAAGGCGTGCCGTTAAAGCCATCCGAGATGATCATATTGTCTTTAACAATCAAAGCGCCTACTTTGCGACGGATACAATAAGAATTTTCCGACCAGATCACAGCCATTCGTAAATAGCGCCTGTCTAATTCATACTGCTTATCGTTTTTATCGTACATGTATCGTAACTTTCTCGTCTTTATTTAAGTCACAAAAGTAATTATATTTGACTTAAATCTGTTTGTTTCAGCTTCTTTTTTTAGCCTGGTTTCTTAGAAAGCAATGTACCCTTCACCTCAATGTCATTAAGTTAAGAGGTAAGAGCCTATGCCGTAAGGCATTTAATTTCGATAACCCCGGCGCGCAGCCCGGGGTAAAGGAAGCTTCGTCTCCCTCCTCAACTCCGTAGTGAGTTGAACAGCTACGCAGTTCAGATACAAAGGGGGGCTCTCCATACCCCGGGCTGCGCGCCGGGGTTATCAAAATTCAACGCCTATCCGGCGTAAGCTCTTACCTTCAACTAATTACTTTATTTCCTAAACTTAATGACATTCCCCTTCACCTTGTAACTACTTTCCTTTGGGCAATTTTGGGGTCGATTCTTCAATAGTTTTTTCATCGTTAGCCACACGGCGTTCCAATTTTTTAATATCTTCGGCAGGAGGAAGCTCTTCGGGTTTGATTCCTCGTTTCCCCAACATTTCACGAACCGTTTGATTATTCTGTATATGTTCGTTCGTAATAGGTTGTTCGCCGAATAAATTCTTTTCTTCCACATTGTGGTTAGTCATTTCCGTTGCCAAATTTTTTGCAGCAATGGTCAATGTCGGCAAAAAATCAGCTAACGGACGGTTTGATTTGATGCCCAAGCGTTGTTTCATATCTTCTGTAGTATGTCCACCAAACAGCGCTGTATCTCCTTTTGAACGGATACGCCCAAAGCCTTTGTCGTCAACCCCGCGTTCATAAATATTTTGCGAAAGCTGTTTTTCCGCCACTCTCAATTTCTCTCTTGTCTCCAAGCGAGATAATAACTTGATGCGTTCTTCTATCAGTTCGGTTTTACGTGTTTGGATAGCAAAGTAGCTTTGGGCAAAGGCAATTTCCTCTTTTTTCGGGTCTCCATTTTGTGCAATCAGATAGCAGGCAAAGCGGGTAAGCATAAAGTCAGAGACTTCACGTTTGCCACCTTTCCCTATTTCGATCATCTTCGTGACCTCACGAAAATGATCATCCACGTTGACCATCTGTGTTTTACAGGAATCTACTGCCCGATGTATGGCAATAATAAAATTCTCCCAACGGGCATAACCCAATAATGGTTGTAATTCGCGTGCAAACCATACTTCTACTTGTTCGCTGTTGTCTTCATTATTGATAAAATGAGCGATTTTATCAAAATCGGATTGGTACTGTATAATGCGGTGTTTATCCATATTTCATATTAATATGTTAATGGAAATTGCTTTAATTTATAACTATTTTGTACGTCTAAAGGAATGTTTAGAGGCCGGTTGCTTTTTGAATGTTCTGTTGCCACCCGGCTTTCCTCTTTTCAGGAAGCGGCCTTTTCCCTTGTAGGTTTTTGCGTGTTTTTCGGGCTCGTATAAGGGCGCTTCGCCTAATTGAGGGTCTATGGGGATTTTGTAGATCGTTTTTCCGAGGAATGTTTCTATTTGTTTGAATGACGCCTGTTCGTCTATAGACACAAATGTGATGGCAAGGCCTTCGCCGTTTGTTCCTCTGGCGGTTCTTCCTATGCGATGTACATAATCTTCCGGATCGTGCGGAATATCAAAGTTTACCACCAGCCTGATGTCATTAATATCGATACCGCGCGATACCACGTCGGTAGCTACTAATATGTCGATACGTCCGTTTTTAAATTCTTTCATCACCTCTTCCCGCTGCGATTGCTCCAGGTCGGAGTGCATGGCTCCTACGTTGAACTTCATCCGTTTCAGTGTAGCGGCCAGTTCTTTTACTTTCATTTTGGATGACGAGAAGATAAGCACGCGCTGCGGCCGGTTTTGAGCAAAGAGGTCTTCCAGTATGGTGAGCTTTTGTATCTCATAGCAGATATAGGCCGTTTGCATGATCGTATCCGGCGGGCGAGAGATGGCTATCTTTATTTCCTCCGGCTCTTTCAAGACGGTCTTTGCCAGGGTGCGTATTTTAGGAGGCATCGTGGCCGAAAACATAATGATCTGGCACGAAGGGGGGAGTTGCTTATGTATCATCATAATGTCGTCGAAAAAGCCCATATCCAGCATACGGTC
>JAISCM010000217.1 GCA_031265595.1 Tannerellaceae bacterium | reverse complement strand
TATTGGCTATTGTTTATTCGTGTGGGGTGTTGATGGGCCAGACGTATGAGGAGTTTATTGAGAAAAGTTATCAGTATCTGGATAAGGGTGAATTGCTTGCAGCCGAAGAGAGTTTGCGGTCGGCTATGCGGTTGGAGCCGGGGAATCCGAATAATTATGCTTTGTTGACGAATCTTGGGACAATCCAGCGACGGCAGGGGAAGCAGGAGGAGGCGATCCTTTCGTATACGGCTGCCCTCAGCAGGTTTCCCGACAATGAAACGATCTTAGACAACAGGGCTTCGCTCTATGTGGAGATGGGCGAAACGGATAAGGCTATCAATGACTATACCTTGCTGTTGCTACAGAATCCGATCAATGAAGATGCGCTTTACAGGCGGGGGATTCTGTTTCTTGAAAAGAAAGATTTTATCCGTGCCGAGCAAGACTTTGACAAGATGCTGGAAGTAAATGAAAAAACTGTGTACGGACGCTTGGGACACGCCGTGCTGGAGAAGATGCGCGGCAGTTACGACGAGAGCGAACGTATCTACAATTACCTCATCGATAAATTACCCCGCGACTGGAGGCTCTACGAGGGCCGCGCCGACCTTTATTTTATGATGGGCAAGAATGCCCGCGCCCTGGCCGACATCAACAAAGTATTTTTAGAAACCGAGCCCAGCGCTGCGATGTATGTATTGAGGGGGAAAATTAAACTGGCGCTTTACGAACGGGAGCCGGCCAAAAAGGACTTCCTGGCAGCTAAAGAAATGGGGTATGATCAGGAAATAATAGATGAGCTGCTGCGCATGGCAAAGTAAATTGTTTACTTTTGCATTACATATCAATCTATAACTACCATGAAACGCTTGCTGGCCGGCGACCGGTTGCTTTTTCTTTTTTACCTTACCGGTTGCTTTCTCTTCTTCGAACTGAATTACCGGTACTGGTACCGGTTTATGGAGCAGTACAACCTGTTTCTTTTCCGGGGAGATTATTTTACTACGCTCTTGGGGCAGCCCGGGGGAGGCAATGAGTATATAACGGCCTTTGTGACGCAATTCTTCCTTCTTCCTTTTTTTGCGCCGGCTTGTCTGGCTGTCTTGTCGGGGGGCATTGTGTGTGTGTTTCAGTTGTTTTTGCGGCGGTGTGGCGTTCAAACATCTATCGTGGCAGCTATAGCGCCTGTTTTTCTGTTTTGGCTGTATCCGGTGGAGTCTATAGCTTCTATGGTGGCTGTTTTGTTTGGGATAGGCGCTGCTTTGGGGTATTCATATCGTAAGAAGGCGGCGGTGCGATACGTTTTCGGGGGTATGCTATTGGTGGCAATTTATGTATGGGCGGCTCCGGCACATTTGCTGGCGGCTGCGCTAATGGCGGTTTATGAGGTATCCGGCAAGGAAGGGAAACAACGTTTTATGGTGGCCGCCGGGTTACTTCTCTGGGCGTTTGTGATACCTTTGCTTGCTATGCGTACGGTGTATATCGTGTCGATCCGTGAAGCCTTTCTGAGCAGGCACCTCTATCATCCCGAGTATCCGGTCCCTGCTTCGTTTGGGTATATCTGGTGTTCTTTTCCTTTGGTGGCTTTGCTTACTTATATTTTTCGGAAAAAGGAAAAGGTATTCAAGAGGGGATGGATGAATGTCGCTGCCCTGCTGCTGCTCCTGGTAATTAGTATGGGAGGGTTTATCATTTACAAACAGCATCCGCTGGAGCAAGCTTACCGGTACGACTGGTATGCCAGGCAGCAGCAATGGGAGAAGATTGTAGCGCATGCCGGGAAGCATCCGGTAAAAGATAAAGACGCCTTGGTATATAGTAACCTGGCGCATGCGTATACAGACAGGTTCAGCGAGGCGCTCATGCGCTTTCCGCAGATCGGAGAGGAGGGGTTTATTCCTTACGATCCTAAGACACGCCTGGGCCTTATCGAGGCGGGCGAAGTGGCTTGGTTGGTAAATCATACCAATGCTGCTCAGCGATTTGCCTTCGTAGGCGTATTAAGCGCTGAACGATGCGTACAGCCCCGCCTGATGAAGCGCCTGATTGAAACATACCTGGTAAATAAAGAGTATCAGGTAGCCGGGAAATATATCCGGCTATTGGAAAGTACCCTCTTCTATAGCCGTTGGGCAAAGGAGCAACGCCCGCTATTGAACCCGGAGAAAGCCGGCCAGACCGGCTGGATCGTTCAAAGAAGAAAGCTTACCCCCGTAACCGACAATACGTCCGACCTGACCAAGGCCTTGCCCGACGCCCTGGCTTACCTGATTGACGATCATCCCGAAAACAAGAAGGCTTTTGCGTATGGCATGGGCTATCTGTTAATTTATAAAGACCTGGGCCCTTTTATGCACTATATGAACCGGCTGAAAGAAAAGGGAGAGCCTATCCCTGCTTTCTACCAGGAAGCTATTTGTCTCTATTATTCGGCCGTAGAGAATAACCCGGAGGCCTTCCGCTCGTATGCTATTGATCCGAAGGTGTATGAGCGGTTTCAAAGCTATCTGAGCCAGGCGCTGCGCCTCTCTCCCACCCTGCTGTCTCGCCAATATGGTGATACGTACTATTATTATGCGCAATTTGTACAACCTCCCAAAAGACCAAACAGATGAATAAGCAAACGATAAAGAAAGCCGTCCGGATAGCCCTTCTCTGTATCCTTACCAGTTGTGGCAATAAGCCGGATAAGGCGGTTGTTGTAAACGAATCGCCCTGCATCTTTCCCGACTATAAAGAGGTGACAATTCCGGTTAATATTGCTCCGCTCAATTTTAGGGTGGAGGGGGAGGTAAAGGGTTGTTATGCCGTCTTTGCCGGGGCGAATGGAGATAGTTTCAGCGCTTCGGGTACGAACGGTATACGTATCAAAGCCGGCGAATGGAAAAGGCTATTGGCCGGAAATGCCGGGCAGTCTGTATCAGTAACAGTCTCTACCCGGGCCGGCGACGGGCAATGGACGCGTTGGCAACCGTTCACCCTATACATAAGCAGCGACCCGGTAGACAGCCATTTAGTCTATCGCCTGATAGAACCGGGATATGAGAAATGGCATATCACCGGCATTTATCAGAGAGACCTGGAAACATTTATGGAAAAGCCCCTTATCAGGAATGATATGACGGACTACAATTGTATCAACTGCCACAGCTTCTGCGGAGGAGATCCGCAACGGATGATGCTCCACATGCGTGCGGCTAATGGCGGAACCTACCTCATCAACGAAGGCAAGATACAGAAGCTAAACACGCAGACGAAGCAAACCATCAGCCACCTGACCTATCCCTACTGGCATCCGTCGGGGAAATACCTCGTCGCCTCTGTTAATGACATCAAACAATTCTTCCATGCCGTAAAAGCATTGAAAATGGAGGTGTTCGACCTGGCGTCGGATGTTGTTGTCTACGATATTGAAAACAAAGCCATCCTCTCTGCTGCTTCGCTGCTGACGAAAGACGCCTT
>JAISCM010000190.1 GCA_031265595.1 Tannerellaceae bacterium | reverse complement strand
CCTATGATAGCAGACGAAGGGATGTGGCTACTTCCTTTATTGAGACAACAGAAGCTGGCCGATATGCAGGCTTTAGGTTTAACACTTCAGGACTATGACATTTACAGTCCCGACTCGTCGTCGCTGAAAGATGCAGTCGTTATTTTCGGCGGAGGGTGTACGGGAGAGGCCGTGTCGCCGGAAGGATTGGTGCTCACCAATCATCACTGCGGTTACAGTTGGATACAGCAACATAGTTCACTTGAGCAGGATTACCTGACAGACGGTTTCTGGGCAATGAACCGCGAACAGGAATTACCCAATCCCGGACTGAAAGTTACCTTTATTGATAAAATAGAAGATGTAACTGAATACGTAAAAGCGGCCCTGGCAAAAGACAACGATCCGAACAGCATGAATTTCCTCTCGCCCAGGTATCTTACGAATCTGGCAAAAGAAAAGGCAGGCGAGCCGTTCCTTCGGAATAATCCCGGAACGGAAGTAGAGATCAGGGCGTTTTATGGAGGGAACCAATATTATATGTTTACAAAGAAAGTGTATTCCGATGTTCGTCTGGTAGGCGCTCCACCCTCTTCTATCGGTAAGTTCGGGGCAGATACAGACAATTGGATGTGGCCGCGCCATACGGGCGACTTCTCCGTCTTTCGTGTGTATGCGGATGCAAATGGCAATCCGGCGGATTATTCGGAGACCAATGTTCCCCTACGCCCCAAACGCTGGCTGAGTATTTCGCTGAAAGGCATACAGGAAGATGACTTCGCCATGATGATTGGCTTTCCCGGACGCACCAACAAGTATTATACTTCTTGGGAAGTAGCCGAACGGAGGGATATAGACAATGCGGTACGTATCAATATCCGTAACCTCCGCCAGGAAGTGATGCTGGAAGAAATGCTGAAAGACCCGGCCGTACGTATTCAATACGCCAGCAAGTATGCCGGTTCTACCAATGCTTACAAGAACGCTATCGGCTCAAACTGGGCAATAAACAAACGTAACTTCGAACAAGTAAAAAAGACTGAACAAGACAAACTGATAGAATGGGCTAATAAAAACTGTAACGCAGACGAATACAAAGAAGCGTTGTTTTTGATTGAACATATCGTAGCCGACGCGAAAGATCTGCGTTTCCGCAACTGGATGCTGGACGAAGCAATCCTGCGCGGAATCGAATTTGCAAGGGCGCCGGCAGAAATGGATTCGGTAGTAGCTGCGCTAAATGGAAAAAACAAAGCCGAACAGCAATCGATGGTCCGCCTGTTGGAACTGGCCTATCATCGTTTTGCAGATAAAGATTATGCGCCGCAGGTAGATAAGAAAATAGCCAAAGTAATGCTTAAAGAGTACAGAAAGCTCATCCCGGCCAAATGGCAGCCTGATTATTTTTCAACGATAGATAAACGATTCAAGGGAGACGTAGACCGGTTTGTAGACTATATTTTCGAGAAGTCTATCTTTGGGAGCGATGCTAACTTCAATAATTTCGTTTATCATCCTTCGGTCAAAGCCTTGAAAGAAGACCCGATGATTCTTTTTGTAACTTCCGTACAAAACGAAAAAAAACAACTAACCGAATCGCTAATGGAGTTCAACGCCGATTATGCGTTCGCCCACCGCAATTATGTAAAAGGACTATTAGAGATGTATGGCGACAAGGCTGATTTCCCCGACGCCAACTCGTCTCTCCGCCTTACATACGGGCAGATAAAAGGATACAATCCACGCGACGCCGTACGCTATGAATACCAGACAACGCTGGACGGCGTAATGGAAAAAGAAGACCCGGACAACTGGGAGTTTGTAGTGCCGGATAAACTAAAGGAATTATATGTCGCCAACGATTTCGGACGCTATCAAACGCCTGCCGGCAAAATGCCTGTAGCCTTTGCCGCCACCACACATAGCACGGGAGGAAACTCTGGAAGCCCTGTATTAAATAAGAATGGAGAACTGATAGGTATCAACTTCGACCGCAACTGGGAAGGCGTCGGCGGCGATATTCAATACTTGCCCGACTATCAGCGAAGCATCATTGTAGACATTCGCTATGTCCTCTTCATCATGGACAAATACGCCGCTGCAAGCTATCTGCTCAACGAAATGAGATTGGTAGAATAAGAGTAATCAATCGCAACGTAAAAGAAAGAACAGCGTAAATAACATTCTAAGAATATTATTTACGCTGTTTTCATTATAAAAAGTAACCCGGTAAAATCATACGCCGAACTTATCTAAATCAGCCGCTTTTACACGGAAGATGTGTCCATTACGAGAAAAGACAAGTTCTCCATTTTCTTTTTTCTTCTGAGAAACCAAACGTTGAAAAGCGATGTTAGCCCCTTTTACTACATTTTCCTCGAACTCTCTAATTTCTTGTTCATTCATATTGATACTTTTGTTCAAGTTTATTAAAAACACTGAGGTTGAATATTTCTTTTTTATCATTTTTAAATCCCTTTGCAATCACTTCCATCGGCGGCTCTGAGTTATCTGTAATCATCCAGTAATCACTGGCCGGCAGATAGAGTTCAAACAAATTCCGTATCCCCGATTCGTATCGCCTGCGGATTGTACTTTCCGCAATGTTGTGCCCTCCGGCAGCAACTCTCATCTTCACTCGTTCTACAGCCAGGTCTGGCGTATTCAGCCAAAAATAGAGTAATGTTACGTAATAACCTTTCTCCTGGGCATCTTGCATCAATTTTACTACAGAACGCGTTGCTAATGTGGTTTCTAAAGCGAAGGTCTCACCTGCTGCGATAAGTTCTTTTATCCGTCTGTGCATTATGCGGCCTGCTTCCACGGCGACAGCAATACTGTCTGAGTTAAAGGGCGAAATTCCTTTTGCAATTTCGTCGGAATTGACAAACTCTTTACACTTCAGCATCTCCGGCAATATCGTGTAGGAGGCTGTTGTCTTTCCCGCACCATTGCAACCTGATATAATATACAAATACGGCACCTTCTCACATTAACAACGCAAATATAAGTATAAGTTTGATATGACAAAGCTTTTTTTACTCAAATATCTCTAAAATATACGTAAGATATACTTAATTCTATGGATTTCGTCACCCAAAACGCCTATTTGGTATAAAAATCATACCCACAGGAGGCTGCTCATGATGCTATCCGAAACGAATAGTCCTTCCCCTGATAGTAGCAGTTTGTCACCCGAATAACGGATCAATCCCCGGTTTATAAAGGGAGTAGCTTGCTTTAAACAATAGGTTTGCATCTTTTCGCCGAAATGTGTCAGAATATACGGCAGGCTGATTCCCCACATTGTCCGAAGCCCGGTAATGATATAGTCATTATATTTGTTGGGAATATTTAACATTTCTATTTCTATTGCCGGAGCATTTGTCGTGATACCTTTTATATAATGTATAAGAGAGGAGACATTCCACTGCCGGCTTTCTATATTATAGGAATGGGCGGAGGGGCCAATCCCCAGGTATTTCCGGCCTGTCCAGTAAGCGCTGTTATGGAGGGCTATTTTACCGGGGTAAGCAAAATTAGAGATTTCATAATGGATATAGCCCGCTTCCGTCAGGCGTTTTATCAATACAGAAAACAGAGACAGGCTTACTTCTTCGTCTACCGGCCTGACTTTCCCGGCTTCTTTTAAGTGATGGAGCTTTGTCCCTTCTTCATAGATCAGGTGGTAAGCCGAAAGATGAGGTATCTGCAACCGGACGGCGTCGTCCAGGTTCTTTTCCCAGGCTTCCACCGTCTGGCCGGGCAGCCCGTATAGTAAGTCAATACTTATGTTGTCCAGTCCATTATCTTTGCACAGAGATACGGCCCGGATGGCTTGTTCCCTGTTATGCCGGCGTTGCAGAAAAGCCAGATCGGCGTCATAAAAACTCTGCACTCCCATACTGATACGGTTGACAGGCAAGGTACGGAGAGATTTCACATACTCCGGCGTCATATCATCCGGATTCGCTTCGAGGGTAACTTCTGCATCTCCTTCTACGGAAAACAGGCGGTAAACGGCATCAACTATCCTACGCAAATCAGCAACAGCCAGTTGCGATGGCGTACCTCCACCTATATAAATGGTTCCTACCGGTTCGCCCCCCAGATACTCCCTCCGCATCTCCATCTCTTTCAAAAGAGCCGCCAGAAATGCATCTTTGTGCTTCATCTCTACATTAGAATAAAAGTCGCAATACAAACAGCGCCTCGCACAAAAAGGGATATGTATATAAAGTCCGGCCATTGTCTCATAGTAAATTACGGCGCAAAGATACTCTTTTTCTTTTATGTATTAGACATTCATCTTTACGCGCTAAGGTTTTGTGCATGGCTATCCTCAACGAATTCTACATAGATTTACGTATTCGGGAATCTTGCACCTGATAACTATTGAAAACTGTTTGCAAGCATTTGTTTGCCGATATATATCGGCAATATTGTTGACAATTGTCGGCAGCATTGCCGATATATATCGGCAATATTGTTGATATATGTCGGCAACAGAAAACAAGGAAGCAAGCCTGAAGAAATATCCTATTGTCGGAGGAAATTCCTTTAGTTAAGGTTAATAACTCTTCATTGTTGGATATTTCGGCCTCCGGCTGAAAGCAGGGGTGAAAAAGCTACTTGCAGAGGCGGTATCTAAAAGATTTGTGACCGGGGGAACCCCCAACCCACTATAAGCCCTTCTTTTGCTTGTATAAATAAAACCAAAAATAGTTCATAAAAGAACTCCAATACAATTCAGTTCTGATTGTTTCCCGATCCGACACACTTATTATAGAAATATTCATATCATCAATGATT
>JAISCM010000154.1 GCA_031265595.1 Tannerellaceae bacterium | reverse complement strand
GCCGAACGGTATCAAAATAGCCGTAGCAGGCTCGGGCCCGGCCGGATTATCCTTTGCCGGAGCGATGGCAAAGTGGGGGTACGACATCACCGTGTTCGAAGCCTTGCACGAAATAGGCGGCGTGCTTAAATATGGTATTCCCGAATTTCGCCTTCCCAACGAAATCGTAGACGTTGAAATCGACATTTTACGAAGAATGGGCGTGTGCTTCGTACCCAATTGCATCGTGGGCAAGACCATCACCTACGAAGACCTGCATGCCGATGGATTCGAAGGTATCTTTGTGGCCAGCGGCGCCGGGCTGCCCAACTTTATGAATATACCGGGCGAGAACCTGGTGGGCGTAATGTCGTCTAACGAATACCTCACCCGCGTAAACCTGATGGGCGCAGCCAATCCGGAAAGCGATACGCCGGTATTGACGGGCAAAAGAGTAGCCGTTATCGGAGGAGGCAACACAGCCATGGATTCCGTACGGACAGCCCGCCGCCTGGGTGCAGAACGCTCCATGATCGTTTACCGCCGCAGTGAAGAAGAAATGCCCGCCCGTATAGAAGAAGTAAAGCATGCCAAAGAAGAAGGCATCGAATTTCTCACCCTTCACAATCCGATTGAATACGCCGGCAATGAGCAGGGGCGCGTTACACAGATGCGCTTGCAGAAGATGGCGCTGGGAGAACCGGACGCTTCGGGCCGCCGCCGCCCCGTAGCCATTGAAGGAGCTATTGAAACAATCGAGGTAGACGAGGTGATCGTTAGCATAGGCGTATCGCCCAATCCGCTTATTCCAAGTACCTTCAGGGGATTGGACGTAAGCAAATGGGGTACGATCATCGTAAATGAAGCCACGATGCAATCGTCCGTAAGCGATGTATATGCCGGAGGAGACATCGTTCGTGGCGGCGCTACCGTGATCCTGGCGATGGGAGACGGACGCAAAGCCGCCGCCGCTATGCATGAACGCCTAAAGGCTATTAACCATCTATAACGTTCATTGTATACTAAGAGGCTATTCCGCTCCGTTTTATTAATAAATCCAATAATCGGCATCCGAAACAGTAAATAAGCAAAATAGGCTTTGATATTCTGATTTATTTGTTTATATTTGGATTTGATAAAACTTAACGAAAGCAGTATGAAAATTGCATTGTTATTGAAAAGTAAAAAGCAGTCGAAGAATGAAACCGAGGTGGAACGGGCTGTTGTATTTGATGTTGAAAAGAACAAAGTAGTAGGTGTTGAAAGCGAAACGCTGCAATCGAAGGATGTAAAAGCATTAACATCCTGGGCGCAGGCTAAAAAGGTGAAGGAGATTTACTCTCCTTTTGTAGATGAACAACTTCGTATCATCTGTAAAGCTCTTGGCATAAAGGTAAGAGGATACGATGAACTGTCGGACGACAGGTTGTTTCAAACGTTTATTTTGTAACCATTTAAAAGAATAACAAATGAAAAGCCGGTTATCAGAGGTGGGAACACCTGCGATAACCGGCTTTCTGTTTTTATTGGCATCCGCGGCAACCGACGCATTGGGCCAGCTCGCCCCGGAAGCGTTTCTCCACCAACTGATGAAGACGTTCTTTCAATCCGTCTAAACGCACATTGTCCACCACATCGGCCGTAAAGGCCACACTTAGCATCATGCGCGCCTCCTCTTCGGGGATACCACGGCTTCGGAGGTAGAATAAGGCGTCTTCGTCTAACTGGCCTGTCGTCATGCCATGCGAACATTTTACATCATCTGCATAAATTTCGAGCTGGGGCTTGCTATACATACGGGCTTCACGGGTGATCAGCAGATTGCGGTTGGTTTGATAGGCAACCGTCTTCTGCGCGCCTTCCGCCACCAGGATACGTCCGCTGAAAGCGCCCACGGAACGGTCGTTCAGCACGTTCTTGACTAATTCGTTGCAGGTACAATTCGGTGCGGCATGCGTAATATGGCTATACATATCAACCTGTTGCTCTGCATCGAGAATAGCCATGCCGCAAAGGGTGGATTCGGCATATTCGCCGTTCAATTCGATATAATAATTAGTACGGGTCAGCCCGTTATTCAGTGTTATTCCATTTATCAATACATTACTGGATGCTTCCTGCTTCACGTGGAAAGAAGCGAAACGGGTGGTGGAGCGGCTGCTTTCTTCCAGGTCGTACAGATCAAAGCAGGCATGCTCTCCGGCAAAGATCTCTACTACTTCCGTAGCCAGAAACTTCACATCATCTATACTATGATCGCATACTAATAGCCTGGCTTGCGAATGAGGTTCCATGATCACCAATATCCGGCGGTTTGCCATGGCGTCTACATCGCTGCGGAAGATATTGACCAACTGTATTGGCGTTTCCACCACTACTCCTTCCGGCACATAAATCACGAATCCATCCTGCGCCAACATCGTATTCAACGCGATTATTCCGTCTTTCCCGCTGAGCGCCGCTTTCGCGTAATAACGTTCTGCAATCGCCGGATGCTGTTTGGAGAAAGCTTTCAACCCTCCCACATATACGCCTTCCGGCAACTTCACACCGGGCTTTACTTCCTCACAGAAAGAATCATTTACTATAAAGTAAAGCGCTGTATTCAGGTGAGGCACGTCGCAACGGAATACATCATACGGATTCACCGGCACCTCGATCCGGTTCAGGTTAATGCCGTAATCAGGGGCAAAAGCCTGCGCAACATCCGTATACTTATAATCTTCGTGCTGTAGCGAAGGGAAGCCCAATCGTTCAAAGTCGGCAAAAGCGCCCGCCCGGTATCTGTTCAATACGTCCGATGAGTGGGTGCATATCAGGTCTTCGTATTGTGTAAATAGATCAATATATTGTTGTTCTGCTCTCATAGGTATTCGTCCGCTTCGGTTTTCAGCCAGTCATAACCTTTCTTTTCTAATTCCAAGGCTAATTCGGGGCCTCCTGTTTTAATAATACGCCCTTTGTAGAGCACATGCACCACATCCGGTTTGATATAATCCAGCAATCGTTGATAATGAGTGATCACGATGATGGTATTTTCAGGCGTCCTCAAGGTATTGACTCCATTGGCTACGATACGTAACGCATCTATGTCAAGGCCGCTGTCTGTTTCGTCAAGAATAGCCAGCTTCGGCTCCAGCATCGCCATCTGGAAAATCTCGTTCCGTTTCTTTTCTCCCCCCGAAAAGCCCTCGTTTACGCTACGCCCCGTAAGCTTGCTGTCCATATCTACGATGGCCCGTTTCTCCCGCATCAGCTTTAGAAAGTCTGTAGCCGAAACCGGTTCGAGGTTCTTATACTTACGGTGTTCATTCACGGCGGCGCGCATAAAGTTCACCATACTTACCCCCGGTATCTCCACCGGGTACTGGAAACTAAGGAAGATCCCCTCCCGGCTCCTGTCTTCCGGAGAAAGGCTGAGCAAGTCTTTCCCTTCATAAAGAACGCTTCCTTCCGTCACCTCAAAATCAGGATGACCTGCCAACACACTGCTCAACGTACTTTTACCAGAGCCGTTCGGCCCCATAATGGCATGGATCTCCCCCTTATTCACCGGGAGGTCGATTCCTTTTAATATTTCTTTGCCGTTTATAGCGGCATGTAAGTTTTTTATTTCCAACAACATCTTATCAACGATTCGTGTTACTTATTCTGTTTATCCTACACTTCCTTCCAGGGAGACAGACAATAGTTTCTGTGCCTCTACGGCAAACTCCATCGGTAGCTTATTCATTACCTCTTTTGCGTAGCCATTTACAATTAATCCTACCGCTTCTTCGGTGGATATGCCCCGCTGGTTGCAATAGAACAACTGCTCTTCACTAATTTTACTTGTAGTCGCTTCGTGCTCTATAATGGCTGTTTCATTCTGTATATCCGCATAAGGAAAGGTATGCGCCCCACAGGTAGAACTGAGTAGTAAACTATCGCACTGGCTATGGTTACGCGCCCCTTCGGCACGGGGAGACACCTTCACTAATCCCCGGTAACTATTCTGACTGAATCCCGCCGAAATACCTTTCGATACAATCCGGCTCCGGGTATTCTTCCCAAGATGGATCATTTTCGTCCCGGTATCGGCTTGTTGGTGATTATTTGTTACGGCAACTGAATAGAACTCCCCGGTAGAATCGTCTCCGGCAAGGATACAACTGGGATATTTCCAGGTGATGGCAGAGCCTGTTTCAACCTGTGTCCAGGAAATTTTACTACCCCGTCCTTTGCAAAGGCCCCGTTTGGTAACAAAATTATAAATACCTCCCTTCCCTTCCTTATCGCCCGGATACCAATTCTGCACGGTGGAATATTTCAC
>JAISCM010000098.1 GCA_031265595.1 Tannerellaceae bacterium | reverse complement strand
CCCCCAACCCCCCAACCCCCTAAAGGGGGGGCTACAGGGACGATTCTCTCTACCCCCCCTTTAGGGGGTTGGGGGGTTGGTTGGGGTGGGGTCTCTTCCTTCACCATCATCATCGCCTTCCTGTGTGTGGCTTTGGTGGGGGCGGCTCTTATCCCCTTGCTTCCATTAAAGCTGTCGCCTTCTTATACCTTGCCGCGGCTGAATATCAATTATACGATGCGGGGGAACTCTGCGCGGGTGATTGAGATGGAGGTAACGTCTCGCCTGGAAGCGATGTTGGCGCGGGTGAAGGGGATTAAAGAAATCAGTTCTACCTCTGGGAATGGGTGGGGGAGTATTACGCTGGAGTTGGATAAACATACTAATATTGACGCCGCCCGCTTTGAGGTGTCTACGATCATACGGCAGACGTGGCCGGGGCTGCCCGGCGAACTGAGTTATCCCGTCGTCACCATGAGCCGTCCGGATGATACGGAATCTCGCCCTTTTATCAGTTATACGCTGAATGCGGCTTCTACTCCTATCTTTATTCAGCGGTATGCAGAGAATCAGATAAAGCCCCGTCTGGCGGGTATTCCGGGTATCTACCGGGTGGATATTACCGGGGCAACGCCGATGGAATGGCGGTTGGAGTATGATAGCAGGCTGTTGTCTACACTGGATATTTCTTTGCCGGATATTCAGCAGGCGATCAGTCAGTATTACAATAAAGAATTTATCGGGATCGCCAATATCCGCGAGGGAGATGATGAATGGATACGCCTGGCCCTTGTGCCGGATAGCGGGGAAGAGGGTTTTGATCCGGCGCTCATTACGGTTGCCAATAAAGAAGGCGCTTTTGTGAGGCTGGATCAATTGCTGAAAGTAACCCGCCAGGAAGAAGCCCCCCGGAACTATTACCGTATAAACGGCCTCAATTCGATCTATCTGTCTATACATGCCGATGAAACGGCCAATCAACTGCAATTAGCCAAACGGGTAAAGGAAGAAATGGAGCTGATCCACGCAAAGCTTCCTGCCGGATACGAAATACATAGCAGCTACGACGCCACTGAATTTATACAAACAGAGCTCGATAAGATCTATATACGTACTGCGCTGACTGTGTTGATCCTATTACTCTTTGTGCTGCTGATTACCCGGAATGTAAAATATATGTTCCTGATCGTGGTAAGTCTGACGGTCAACCTCTTTATCGGCGTGATCCTCTATTATCTGCTGGGGCTCGAAATGCAATTGTATTCCCTTGCCGGGGTAACCATTTCGCTCAGCCTGATCATCGATAATACGATTGTGATGGCCGACCATATCAAGAACCGTCATAACAAAGACGCCTTCCTTCCCATCCTGACGGCAACTGTTACGACGATAGGGGCTTTGTCGGTCATCTTCTTTTTAGACGATAAAATACGTATTAACCTGCAAGACTTTGCCGCTGTGGTAATAGCCAATCTGGCGGTATCCTTGTTCGTAGCCCTGTTCTTTGTGCCGGCTATGATTGATAAGATGAGGATGTTCAGGCCGCGGAGCAGCAGGAAGGAGAGGAAGAAGGCGAATGGCCGGTTCCGTGCCGTGCGCTCCCTGCTCCGGAGGAAAGCGCCCGTTTTGTTTGCTGCGTATTATTTATGGCAGATCCGCTTTCTGCTGCGTTGGCGGGTGTGGGCCCTTATCGTTATTGTACTGACTTTTGGCCTACCGGTCTTCATGTTGCCGGATAAGATTGAGATGAAGAGTAGCGAAGTGTATTCGCATCGTGATTCGGTGTTCATCGAGAAATACAATAAATTCGTGGCAGACGATCTGTTTAAAGAAAAGATAAAGCCGGTTGTAGACAAGGCTCTGGGCGGAACGCTCCGTCTCTTTGCACAGAAGGTATACGAAGGCAGCTATTTTACCCGGCGCGAAGAAACCGTATTGATCGTTACGGCCTCTATGCCGAACGGCACTACGCTGGGCCAGATGAACAACCTTATAAGCAGGATGGAAGCCTATCTGAGCCATTATAAGGAGATCAAACAATTCCAGACAAATATCTATAACGAACGGCAGGCCCGTATCGACATCTTCTTTACGAAAGAAAACGAGCGGAGCGGCTTCCCCTATACCCTGAAAAGCCGTATCATCAGCAAAGCCCTTGAACTGGGCGGCGGTAGCTGGGGCGTATATGGCTTGCAAGACCAGGGCTTTAGCAACGATGTGCGCGAGAATGCCGGTAACTTCCGTATCGAAATGTTCGGCTATAATTACGACGAATTATACGGCTGGGCCGAGGCATTAAGAGGTAGGCTGCAAACCTACAGGCGCATCAAAGAGGTGTTGATAAACTCGGAATTTTCGTGGTGGAAAGACGATTATAAGGAGTTTACCTTTAATCTTAACAAAGAGAAATCAGCCCAGGCAAACCTGCTCCCGAACGATCTGTTCGCCTCGGTATACCCCGTATTCGGAAAAGATATTCAGACAGGAAGTATTGTGGTAGATAATGAATTGGAAAAGCTGAAACTTACCTCCCGCCAATCGTCCGAATATGATATTTGGCAAATGCAATATGTGCCCCAGGCAGTAAAAGGAGTACCTTACAAAATAGAAGAACTGGCTGTGATGCAAAAAGAACAGGCTCCGCAGAAAGTAGCGAAGATAAACCAGCAATACCGCCTCTGCCTGCAATATGAATATATAGGCGCCTACAATCAGGGAACAAGGATACAGGAACAGGTATTAGACGAATTTAACGCCCAGGCGCCGATGGGCTATAGCGCGGAGTCGGAAAGCAGCTACTGGATGTGGAACAAGAAAGACAACAAACAATATTTGCTGCTGCTGCTGATCATCGTTATTATCTTCGTTACCGGCAGCATCCTGTTCAATTCGCTAAAGCAACCGCTGGCCGTTATCTTCGTGATCCCCATCTCGTATATAGGCGTTTTCCTTACCTTCTATTGGTTTAAGCTGAATTTCGACCAGGGCGGGTTTGCCTCGTTTGTGCTACTTTGCGGCGTAACGGTAAACGCCAGTATCTATATCCTCAACGAATACAATAAAATCAGGGAAAGAAAACCCCTGATGCACCCCTACAAAGCCTACCTGAAAGCCTGGAATGCCAAGATAACGCCTATATTCCTGACGGTAGTCTCCACCATCCTGGGCTTTATCCCTTTTATGGTCGGCACAGACAAAGAAGCCTTCTGGTTTCCGCTTGCCGCCGGCACCATAGGCGGCCTCATCATGTCTGTCATCGGCATATTCCTCTACTTGCCGTTGTTCACATTAAAAAGAGCCAAGACAATATAGCCCCGGCCTCCGCAGGTAGATGACCTACGGTTATGAAAATCCGACTTTTCAAGTCCATTCGTTGACGTAGGCCTTGAACATTACCGCAAAGTAGCCGTTTCTTCGTACAAAACTATTGGTGGGATCGTATCTGTTTCGTATTTCCATGGTGAACCACTGATCGTCTCACCTGGGTGATACACGTGTACCACCCGGGTGAGACACATGTACCACCCGGGTGAGACACGTGTATCACCCAGGTGAGACGATCAGGAGGATGTGATCAAACAATTACTTCTTTACGATCTGACTACTTATACTTCCCGATGGATAGATTTGTTCATTGTAAACTACGCGCGGGATAGTTTTGTGCAGTATATATGCTGTTTTACTTGTGGAGTATATAAATCTATACTATCTTTACTAATAATTTTATACTACTAAAATGACGCTTTAAAAGTTATTGTTTCGGGTGGCAAAGACCAGTACGGGGCTTGGGCCAAAGATGTAGAAGGCATTTACGGGGCCGGGGACACTTTAGACGAGGTAAAGGATAGCGTAAAAGAGGCTATCGCTTTATTTTTGGAATACAACGAAGACGTCCCCGCCGTTCTAAAAGGAAACCCTGAAATAGAATTAATTTTTGATATTACAGGCTTGGTAAAGTATTACAGTCAGTTTATAACGCTTCCCGCTATGGAGAATTTAACGGGGGTAAATCAAAAACAACTCTGGCAGTATGCGAACGGGTACAAAGTTCCGAGGAAAGAGACCTCGGAAAGAATAGAGAAAGGATTAAAACAATTCGCCCGGCAATTAGAGTACGAGAAAATAAATGTATAGAGACTTCACCATATCGGTATGCGACAAAGACTTGAGCGAACTCAAGGCAAGAGTAGCCTCTGCGAAATTCCCGGAGGAAGACTATTTTGAAAAGAATTGGGACTTGGGAATTTATTCTCCCGAATTTGCCGGGCTGATCCATTACTGGCTGAACGAATATGACTGGAAGAAGCACGAATCGCAGTTGAACCAACTTCGTCAGTATATGGCAACCATTGACGGAATTGATATTCATTTTATTTGGGAAAAAGGTGAAGCGCAACATTCAATTCCGGTCATTTTTTCTCACGGCTGGCCCGACAGTTTTTTAAGATATACCAAGATAATTCGTTCATTAACGCAGAAACGTGTATTGGCCGACCAATCGGAAATCTCTTTCGACGTGGTGATCCCCTCGGTGATCGGGTTCGGATTTTCCGGTTATTCAAACACAATTTCCATACATAACGAATCAATCGCTGCCTTTTGGCACAAACTGATGGTTGACGAACTGGGATATAACAAATTTATCGCGGCAGGAGGAGATGTAGGGTCGGGGATTACACGCTATCTTGCCAAAAATTATCCGGAGCATTTATCCGGGATTTATTTGAACGACGTAGGATTAATACGCGATTTGATGGCGTATCGAGACGATATGACGGATGAAGAGAGGCGGTATTATGAAACCGTTTCAAAATGGATGAGGGAAGAAGCGGGATACATGAGCATCCAGTCTACAAAGCCCCAGACGCTTGCCTTTGCCCTGTCGGATTCGCCGGTTGGCCTGGCTGCGTGGATCTTTGAGAAATTTCACTCGTGGGGCGACTGGCAGTCCAGCCTTTCTTATGAAGACATACTCACAAACATCATGATTTACCGGGCTACGAATACCATCTATACCTCATGCCGGGTCTATCATGAAAACAGCCATCGCCTGACGCCTCTTGGATATATAAAGGCGCCGGCCGGCATTTCCCTGTTCTCAAAAGACATTAATCTGCCGCCAAGATCATGGATAGAAAAACACTTCAACCTGATCCATTTTTCGCGCATTGAACGCGGCGGCCATTTTACAGCGATGGAAAATCCGGGCGCATACTGCGAGGATTTCGTGAAGTTTGCCCAACGGCTATTTTAAAAATTAAGCTACTTATAGAGGCGGGTGTACTAAAAAAAGTTTTTATCCGCACAGGTATGGATTAATATAGCTATCTTTAGCGTCGAAAAATTTCTGTGTTTAACTTAACTTAAATAGTAATGATCATGAAAAAAGTTGTATTATTCTCAATGCTTTTGGCTATTGTTTGTTCTTTCCATACGGCGGCGCAACTGGCCAATACACTCACGGCGCAAGAAAAAAGTGAAGGCTGGACATTGCTGTTCGATGGCAAAAGTTTCGATGGCTGGCGGAAATGTAACGCTACGGAAATGGCGGCCAACTGGTCTGTCAACGATCAGGCCATGAAAGTAGCCCGTGGCGAAAAAGCCGGCTGGGGGCAAGGTGGTGATATTTTGTTTGCCGCTAAAAAGTTCGGTAATTTTGAACTTTCTATCGACTGGAAGATCGAAAAAGAAGGTAACTCGGGCATTTTCTATTATATAGTAGAATATCCCGGCGAGCCGATTTACTATGCCGCCCCCGAAGTACAGGTGCTTGACAACTGGTATGCCGGCGACAATAAGCTGACAAACCACCTGGCCGGTTCGCTGTATGACATACTTCCCGCCTTGCCGCAGAATGCTAAGCCGGCCGGCGAATGGAACACTATTGTTATCCGCGTGAAAGACGGACAGGTTACGCATACGCAGAATGGCGTAAAAGTAGTAGAATACACGCTTTGGACGCCGGAATGGTATGAACGTGTGGCCAAAAGTAAATTCAAAGAATGGCCCGGCTTTAAAGAAGGCCCTGCCAAAGAAGGATATATCGGCCTGCAAGACCATGGATATGATTGCTGGTTTCGCAATATCAAGATACGCGAATTGTAAAATGAAACAAAGAAGCCGGCCCTCAGAGGACCGGCTTTTTTTGTCAGTTGTCTCTTAAAGCAGACAATTCTCTCATATCTGTTTTCAGACTTTTATAAATAGACCGGTATACGTTATAATAAGTATCATAAATAGCTTGATTTACCGCGTTAGGATATATTTTCTCATCAAACACCTGCCATTCTTTAACGTCTTCATACGTCAACAGCCCTGTGCCTATTCCGGCAAGGATCACATCACCCATATTGGCCTCTACGTCATACTTCGGGCAAACAACAGGATACCCTGTCACATCTGCGAAGATCTGCCGGCATAGCTTTGACTTCATCAGGCCTCCTGCCAGATAAATAAATTCGCCCAGCTCCTTTCCGGTACTTTCCATCGCATGCCGCAAAGAATAGGCTACCGCCTCTAAAAAGGCCCGGTAGATATGCCCTTTGGTATGTGCCAGTGATAAGCCGAATATCACACCCTTGGCGTCGGAATCCCATAATGGAGCGCGTTCTCCCATAAAGTACGGCAATACGATCAACCCTTCACATCCGGCGGGTACCGTTTCGGCTAATTGGTTTAATTGGTTATACGCATCCATGCCACCCTCTTTTTGAATGGCCAGTTCCTCCTGTCCGAACGTATCCCGAAACCATTTTACGATGGCGCCTGCCGTAGCAGCTCCTCCAAAGTTGTACGAGAGTTCTTTCGCCCGGTACAAATAAGGCCAGATGATCAGGTTTTCACCCCGTACCTTCGTGTCGGAAATCAGCGCAGCGCACATCGAACTGCCGAGCGTAGCCGCATACATACCCTCTTCAAGAATACCCAGACCTATATTGGCCGCTCCGCAATCAACGCCTCCCGAGCAAACCGGCATACCCACTTCCAGTCCTAATTCTTCAGCCGCCCGGGGAGTAAGCCCTCCTACGATAGCGGTCGATTCCAGGATGGTTTCAGGCATCATTTCTTTCGGAATGCCCATGTCGTTCAATAACTCGTCAGACCATGTACGGGCGTTCATATCAAAAATACCGCCGATATTTCCCGCAGACGAATAGTCTGTTGCAACCTTTCCGGTTAATTGATAGATTACATAGTCTTTGGGAGGGAGAAAGAGTTTGATCTTTTTCCAGTTATCAGGCTCGTTATTCTTTATCCATAACATTTTGGTAAAGCCATAATAAGGATCAGAACCGTTGTGCGTAATTGCCTTCAGCCTTTTTTCTCCGATGGCGTTTAATGCCCAGTCGCTTTCCTTGCCGGCTCTTCTGTCCATCCATATCAGGCAGGGGCGCACCGATTTCATCTGCTCATCCAGGGGGACGCCGGAGCCTCCATACAAACCACTTATGCAAATAGCCGCTATGTCTTTCGGATCGGCTCCTGATTTCTTTACGGTATTGGCTATCGTTGCTTTCGTAGCTTCCAGCCATACCTCCGCCCATTGTTCCGCCCAGAGGGGTTTCGGCGTCAGCACATTGTATTCCTGGGAATCGCTGCTGATCAATTCTCCTTTCAGGTTCATCAGGATCGTTTTAACGCCCGATGTGCCTATATCTGTACCTAATAAATAGTTCATAACTGTCTTTCTGTATTAAATTAAAAACAAGTAAACGCCCCATCAATAAGGAAATCTGAACCTGTGGTGAACGAACTGACGTCACTCGCCAGGTAGAGGGCAATCCCCTGCAACTCTTCCGGCTTCCCCAACCGGTGTAATGGGGCCATTTCATTCCACTTCTCTATCAGCGGGATCAGGCTTGGAGAGTTTAGCGTTAGCTCCGTCCCTATATATCCGGGACTGATAGAATTTACGCGGATATTCCTGCCGGCCCATTCGATCGCTAACGATTTGGTCAGTTGGATAACTCCCGCTTTTGAAGCATTGTATGCACATTGCGGCTGAGGTACATTGACGATGTGCGCCGACATAGACGCCGTATTTATGATGGAGCCTCCCGTACCTTGCTTTATCATCTGCCTTCCTGCGGCCTGAGCGGTGAGGAATACGCCTGTAAGATTAATATTGATTACCTTTTGCCATTGTTCATAGCTCATCTCCGATGCCGGGACATTTAAGCAAATGCCGGCATTGCAGAAAGCAATATCAATTTTTCCTGTTTCTTTTACAATCCTATTGATGGCTTTATCTACCTCGTCCGGCTTTGTCAGGTCTGCCTTTACAGCCATAACGTATGTGCCGTTTGCTTGTAACTCAAAAGCTGTTTCTTCTGCTTTTTCACTATCGATATCTATTATTGCAACAGTAGCGCCCGCCTCCGTTAAGGCAGTAGCAATACTTTTACCGATACCTCTTGCTCCTCCGGTAACGAAGGCCACTTTTCCGTCTAATCTGAACTTCTCTAAGATTCCCATGTTTTTCTGTTATTAAATGAATACTGAGTTGGATTATATATAAGTTGGTTCACTTTCTGCGGGTGGAGTTATAAACTTCGTAAGAATGGCGCTGATGATATAGAGGCCGGCAAATACCCAGATAATTCCGGCGCTTCCAATTGTGCTGAATAACAGCCCTACCAGCGCAGGGCCGACAAATACCGGGAGGCCCGCCCCCAAATTTAAAATTGAAACGGCCGATCCTTTATCTTCTTTCACCAGGGAGGGGACTAAGGCGCTTAGAGGAACATATCCCGCTAACGAAATCCCCCATAAGATACCACAGAACATGACGACATAAAGATTCCCGGAGAATTGCGGAGAGTAGTAGAACAACACGACGCTGGCCGCCGCGCTGGTTGCCCCAAACCAGATAATGGTTTTCTGCCAGCCGATACGGTCGCCTACAATGCCGTAAATAAGATTGAAAGCTATATTCGCAGTAAAAATAGCGCCCCAGATATACAGCCACTCATTAAGCGTGAAGCCTAATTCCATCAGATACATAGGCATAAATACAGGAAAGGCAAACTGAGGGGTCGTATTGATCGTCCGTACGATCCCGCCTAAAAGAACCTTCGGCTCTTTTTTCAGAATGGTAAATCCTTTGGCCAGTTCTTTTATCTTCGATTGCCCGTTCGAGGGTTTTATTTTCTGATCATAAGGATTCAGCAACAAGGCAAATATAGCCCCGATCAGAGCAAAGAGAATAGCCGTCCATAGCAGCGGTACAGGCCCAATCTTATAGATCGCATAGCTTGCATAATAGGTACCCAGTACGTTTAGCCCTCCGGTAAAAACGAACCAGAACCAGCCTTGTGCCGAACTAAGCTGCTTTTGGGGCGTTTTATAGGCGATCCACACCATAAAGGTATACGCAAAAAGAGGATAGCCTAAGCCTTTAAACCCATACGTTATCAGCATCATGGAATAATTGACGGAAGGCATGCCCAATCCGGCAAATCCAGCGACGCCCACACAATAAAGCAGTAAGCCGATAGCCATTGTTTTCCGAACCCCGTAGGTGTCGGCCATTACTCCGGAGAGCCATGAAGCTAAGGCAATGGCGATGCCATACACCGTAAAAAGCATTGCCGACATCTCTATTGAGAGTCCTTTGTCAACTAAATAAGGGCTCAACCACCCTTGCTCTACGCCATCTCCCATCATAAAGATAAGAATACCTGTGTATCCCCATACTAAATTCCGGGAAAGGCCGATCTTCTCAAAAAAAGTTACATTGTTGTTCATTACATCATGGTATTAATTAAAAATCATCTTGATTAACCGGAAGGCAAGATTAGTGGATACGGCAGTATTGATCAAGAAAATGAAGAGAGAAACTTGTGCAAACGTTGCCGCAAACGTTTGTATTTTATGGCAACGTTTGCAATAATATTCTTTGTGCATCCGAAAGCAATACGATAAACTTTTATGTATCTTCGCTGCATTAATTCCGAAATCCGTTATTTAATGCCATATACTACTATAAAAGATATAGCTAACGAATTACATATTTCTCCATCTACCGTATCACGCGCACTCCGGGGAGAGTATAATGTAAAGAAAGAAACCCGCGACAGCGTTGTAGCGGTAGCCGGACGCTTAGGCTATACGCCCGACCAGTCTGCCGTAGGCCTGCGCCGCAAGAGGACATACACGATTGGCGTGATCGTCCCTGAAATGGTGACTTCCTTTTTTATAACAATAATCAACATCATACAAAATGAGATAAAGAAAAGAGGCTATAAACTGATTATTGCACAATCGCAGGAAGACCCGGAAATTGAGTACAGCAACCTGTTGTTGATGGAAGAATACAGGGTAGAAGGCATTATCTTAAGCGTTTGCCATTTAAGTAAAAACAATGAAGCCTATTTGCGTTTACAACAAAAAGGGATACAGCTTGTTTTCTTCGACCGGGTACCTTCCATTGATGGAACGAAAGTGATCATTGATGATTACAAAAAAGCTTTCTTCATGGTAGAATACCTCATCAGGTCGGGCAAAAAGAGAATACTCCACCTGGCAGGGCCTACACATATCCAGAATGCAATAGACCGTAAAAGAGCTTACCAGGACGCCCACAAAAAGTTCGGTATAGAATACGACCCCCAGCTATTGGTTGACGCCGGCGTTTCCATAGAAGACGGAGAAAAAGCCGTCAGAAAAATAAAAGAAGAAAAAAACACTCCTTTCGACGCCATCTTCAGCTTCACAGACACCCTGGCAATCGGCGCAAAGAACTATCTACAAACCCATGGATACAAGATACCCGAAGATGTAGCCTTAGCCGGATTCTCCGGATCACTTCTTTCTACAATCATACAACCCCAATTAACAACAGTAGAACAACCCTTAGAAGACATGGGCAAGACGGCAGCCAACCTCCTGCTAAACAAAATCGAAAAACCCACCCAAAAAGACAATACAATCATACTGGAAGCAGAAATAAAATATAGAGGCTCAACCGAAAGATCGTAACAATAACAATTGAAATAAAAAAAGGTGTTAGAGTATAACACCTTTTTTTACGTTTTTCCTTTGCATTTCTAACTCAAGTTTCCCACCCTTTTGTTACACGACGACTGTCGAGTATATAACCGACAGCCGTCGTGTATTTACTTGACAGCCGTCGTGCAAATACTTGACAGCTGTCGAGTAACAAAAGGATGGGGAACCTGAGATATTTAGAACCTACTTATCTATACTTATACTTCTCCTGAAAATTGCAATATGAAGCATCTGCGGACAGAGATTTCATTCTCAAATTAAAGTCCACGGAGTGGATTCGGTACTACTTGATCAGCTTGAAGCTGAGACCAAGGAACTCGATGCCGATAACATAGAGTTGGAATATCTGCAACAGGAAACAAGCATGAAATCGCACGATGCTCAAAAGAAACTGGCTCAGAGCCGTGTAAAAATAATAAATATAAAACGTCTGGTCAAAAAAAATATTGACCCGTTGCGTTGGAAAGATATGGGAATTATGGATAAAAGATAACCCCAAGGGGTGGATTTGCCATAAAGGTTGACTGATGCGAATAATCCGATTATTGTGAAGCATCTTTTTTATCTGGATATGATTTGATATCCGATTCTCCGATCTTTAAGCGCAATCTGTAGGTATATTCACACAGGACGATAAAGCAAGAGGATCGCACGATACGATCCTCTTGTTTTAGAACGCCGATGACTTACAATGCGATGTTTTCGGCGGATATATCTATGTTAGAAACTCAAGTTTCCCACCCTTCATTTAACTTTATTTCAGCCGGTTTTTTTCTTTGAAGGGTTGGTTGCATCAAGGTTTTAACACGGGTCTAAAGAATGTTAATCTTATGGCAAGGCTGTTTTATGCTGATGCCCGGGAGTGGCGCAGTTGATGTCATAGAAATAATAGAGAGGATTACACCTTTCTGTTGGTCGACGGCTGTCGACTAATTAACCGACGGCTGTCAACCAATTGGTCGACGGCCGTCGGTTTTTTGGTCGACAGCCGTCGACCAACGATTTCATGCCGTATTTATTCTACTATCTTTCCTAATCTTCCTGCCCTTCTATGCAAATCCGGAGAATGTTGATAGTTCGGTGTACTTATTTTCCTGTTTTTGTATTCAGAACAAATGGATCGTTTGGGTTTATATACAGGTATTTAGCAACACTAATACGGTAATTTTCAAGCAATCCGGCGCTTATTAACAAGGGTTCTTAAAGGATGGGAAACTTCAGTTTATTAAATCAAATCTATCGTTAACAACAAAGAACTGACTGCTTTCGCGCAACTTGACATCGTCATCGGATACGATTGATCAACGTTTCCATTCGTATGAGGGCAATTTTCTGCTTCCGAACTTTACACCGTCAATACAAAAGGCGCTCTTTGACATATTGGTTTACACGATTATTAAATTTGTTGAAATTATGTTGTACTTTTGTCGTTTTGAATTTTAACATGAAAAAATAATGGCAAAAGAACTTTCTAAAATGAAGGCCGACGGGGAAACGTTGTTTTCCGACTTGTCCCGGCTTATTGAACAGAGCCGCAACTTTGTGGTTGTTCAGGCAAACAGCGTGATGACAATGCTTTTCTGGAACGTTGGTAAACGCATCAACGA
>JAISCM010000166.1 GCA_031265595.1 Tannerellaceae bacterium | reverse complement strand
TCCGAACAGAGAAGTTAAGCCCGGTCACGCCGATGGTACTGCAGAACATGTGGAAGAGTAGGTAGCTGCCAACTTAATTAAAAAGCCGTTCAGGGTTTGTCCCCGGAACGGCTTTTTTTGTTTATAGGGCGTTTGCCCTGTCTAATCAAAATCGGAGATAAAAGCGCCTAACAAGGTATATCCTTTTTCATTAGGATGTAAACCATCACTGAATAAAGACTCATCTATTTTTCCATTTGCATCTAATAGCAGGTTTCCGGCATTCTGGTATATGTATCCTCCTTCCTGAGCCATTTGTTGGATTTGTTTATTAATATTATTCACCCATTGCTCGTTATCTCTCCTTGGAAGAATACCTATTACTTTAATGATTGCTTTCGGTTGCCTTTCATGTATAGCGGCCAATAAGAAGCGAAGTCCATCCACAATCTCATTATCCGTACTGATTTTCATATTGTTCGTACCGATCATCAGGATAATTCGTTCGGCTTCGTAACCGTCTAACTCGCCATGATACACGCGCCAGAGTACGTTTTCTATTCTATCCCAGCCGCACCCTAAGTTTCGATAGCCTTGGGGTTCCATATATTTTGTCCAACTGTTTATGCCGTTTTGTCGCGGGCCTTTGGGCTCTCCTCCCCAGAAATGGGTGATGGAATTGCCTATTATCAGCGCTTTGGGGGGATTACTTTTGGTTAAGGCCAATACATCGTAGTGGCGCTTCTTCCATTCGTAATTATTGGGCTCCCGCCGTTGTGTAACAGGGATTGTTGTTGTGCTTGTCCCTTTCTCCATCTTTGCTATTTTTCGTATTTTCTGTTCTACGGTTAGCGCCTGGGCGGACATTCCTATATCATTGAAATGGACAAAATCTACCCAACCGTCGGGCGGTATCTTATATTCGTCTCCATATATATAATGTATATCCGGGATATTTTCTTTCTGTAGCAATTGCCAGGCGTAAAGGGATGCTTCATTTATATCGCTGTTATTGGTAAAACGCATCGAATCGGTTTGGGCATTACTGTTGCCGGCATGTTCGAGTAGCAAGATGGGGGCGGCGCTTTTGGTACGTATCTGCTTTACTGCATCAACAATACGCTTTATCACTTCCTCTTTAGTATATTCAAATAAATTAGGCATGCAATCCAATACATACAGGCAAGCGTCGATATCGCTAAGGTACGCTACTACTTCTTTCTCTAACTTAGCGCTGCCCGAAAAGCCTAAATTAAGTAACGGATAGTCTAACGACCGCTCTACAATAGTAGTCCATGCCAAAGCCGGACGGGTAGCGCAGGCTCCCTGAACGATTGATGTGCCGTATACCACGATGGGCTTCTCTGATAAAACCGGAATAAATTCAAAAGAATAACCCTCCGGTACGCCCACCTCCAACCATTTTACGCTATTATATAATGGAAGATAAAGCCGGTATTCATACCCATACGCATGGTACCGGTCTTTCTTTATGCGATTATAATGATACACAATCGTATCGCCGAAATCAAACTCGCCCGAACATACATTCCAGACGCCATCGCTATTGATACGATATAAGTCTATTCCCGACACGCCGGTGGCCGGCATATGGTCCATCCCGAAGGAACCGTTTACGGCATAACGAACTTGTATCTCCGGCGCATTGGAATAAAAATGGATCGCTAAACCGGCAGAATGGCGGGAAAGCTCCCATACAGCTTGGGGTACTTTATTCTGTGCGTCTGGCGGGAGGCGGGTAAATGTTTTCCCTATCTCTTCCGTCCACCCTTGATTTTGTATCACCGGAAACTTTGCGTCCAAAGGATTGTTCCATACCCATTGAGCATTTACTACTAAACAAACCAGACAAAATAAAACAAATACACCAATTTTTCTCATCGTAATTCATATTATGATTCTTATAAATATTTAGCTGTCCGTTCCGGATCGAAGGAAAGATTTTGTGCATCTTTTCTCCTCGACTCAAAGCGGGCTTTACTTAATGCATTATCGCGTACTTGCGCTCCCGGATGGCCTTTGGCCAGATCGGCGGCATGCGCTGCTATTTTATGTGCAATGATGCTATGTCTATCCGTAGTAACACAGCATATTAAAGACGTTCCCTGCCAGGCAACCTGGGCAGCTCCTATGGCCGATGCTATATATTCGTATCCGCAGGCTGCATCCGTTGTCATCGGGCCATACGAATAAAGGGGGGCGTTATGGCAGGCATATTGCCGCTCCTTTACATTGTCGATGATTTTATTCATGGGCAGATGGCCGGAGCTTTCGGTCATTACCTGAACAAACTGTTTCCATGCTATGTTTATCAGTTGCCCCATTACGTGCAATTCTGCCATTTGGGCCGCATCATTTGCGTCATATACAGCGCCCGGGCGAAGGCCGTCTCCTATTGAAATGATCACATCGTAGGCTTTTACTATTTCGCATATCTCGGCAAAATGGGTGTACAGAAAATTCTCTTCTTTATGTAGTTGCATCCATTTGCTCATAATGGAGCCGCCATACGATATAATCCCGTTCAGCCTTGGAAATACCGGATCCTGATGCTCGCGGAGTATCGCCGCGTGAATGGTAAATATATCAACTCCCTGCCTGGCCTGCTCTATTAATGTATCGCGATAAACAGCCCAATTCAGCTCTTCAATATTCCCACCCACCTTATCCAGCGCCTGGTATAAAGGGACTGTTCCAAACGGGACAGGGCAATTCCGGATAAGCCGTTCCCTGCCTTTGTGCATAGGTTCTCCGGTTGACAAATCCAGCAAGGTATCACTTCCCCATTTACAACAGCAGGCTATTTTTTCAATTTCTTCTTCAACAGTACACGGCGGTAAAGAATCGTTGATCGTAGTATTTACTTTTACCAGAAACTTTTGTCCGATGATCATCGGCTCCGCTTCCGGATGATTAATATTGGAAGGAATGATAGCCCGCCCGGCAGCTACCTCTTTACGAACGAAGTCGGGCGTGATGTATGACTTCAATCCCAGGTCTTCAATCTGCTGATTCTCGCGAATGGCTACATATTCCATCTCGGGAGTGATCACACGCCTTTTGGCGTAATACAGTTGCGTCAGGCTCTTTCCCGGCTTAACGCAATAAACAGGCGAAAGAGCATCTGATTTGATTATATCTTTTCTCCGGGAATACCATTCCTCACGGAAACGAGGGATGCCTTTCCCGTTTTCGATCATTACCTGTGAATCAGAAAAAGGGCCGCTTGTATCATACACAATCACCGGATTATTCTTTTTCCTGATTTCCTCTCCTCTACTATCAATCGTTATCGTATCCGTCAGTTTGATTCTGCGCATCCCTACTTTTATTTTATTGATCCCGCCCGAAACGTATATCTTCTCAGACGATGGATAGGCAATACGCATCTTCCTCTTATTCCCCATAACACACTATTATTATGTAAACAAAGATAGAAAAGATTAACAAGTAAAGAGTACGGTGAATTGTTAAATTTCAGAATCCTATACTTGTCGCAAATTAGGAGCCTACCTTTTTTTCAAAAGATGCCTACCTATTTGAGAAAAGGTCGGTACCTTTTCAGAAAAAGGTAGGCATGAAACTTTTAATGCCGGATGCCGTCATCATTGAAAAAGTAGAGATAAATGCGATTGGTTCGCAGATCGTTGCTAAATTTACAGGCAAAAAGGATTGTAACGAATTGATAATTTTGAAACGTATGCAGAATAAGAAAGTATTAGTGTTTCTGGCAAAGGCCTTTGAGACGATGGAATTTAGCGCTTTTATAGATGTCCTTGGTTGGGCCAGAGTTGATTATGGACATAATTTGCTTGTTGATACATGTGGCTTTACGGAGAAAGTTGTAAGTACTTTTAATGTGCCGGTAATAGTAGATAAAACCATTAGAGAAATAAACGTTGACGAATATGACGCCTTAGCAATACCGGGTGGGTTTGGAGAGTTTGGTTTTTATGAAGAAGCATACGACGAAAGATTCTTAAAATTAATTAAGGACTTTCATGCAAAAGGTAAAATTATTGCAACAATTTGTTCCGGGGCATTCCCTGTAGCAAAAAGTGGAGTTCTCAAGAATCGGAAAGCTACTACTTACCACTTACAAAACGGCTATTGGCAACAAAAGCTGAAAGAATTTGGCGTGAATGTAGTGAACGAACCCATAGTAGTTGATGGTAACATTATTACGTCTTATTGTCCGGAGACAGCTCCAACGGTAGCATTTGAATTATTAAAAAGGCTCACCTCAGAAGAAGAAATGGAAGTAATAAAAAAAGCGATGGGATTTTAGGGAAGTAAAAATGTAATCGCTGCGTCGTTGAATCAATACAGTTGATGAGGAAGATTAACAATTAATTATTACTTTTGCGGCTTCATACTCTTTAATAGTTATCAATGAGAAAATATCTGATTCTGAAAATCTTCTTTTTGTTGCCTTTAGGTATATTGACGGCACAGAATATTCAATTGCATTATGATTTCGGCGGGTCAATTTATAGCAAAGAACTGAATGACCGCCCGGTACTCACCTCTACGGTAGAAATGTTTAAACCTGATAAATGGGGTAGCACGTTCTTTTTTATCGATATGGATTATAAAAGCGAAGGGATCGTTGCCGGATACTGGGAGATTGCCCGCGAGTTGCAATTCTGGAAAAACCCCTTCTCCATTCATGTAGAATACAATGGCGGGCTTACGGAATCGTTCCCTTTTCAAAGTGCGTACCTGGGAGGCGTTACTTATACGTATAACAGTGCAGACTTCAGCAAAGGCTTCACCTTTACCCCTATGTATAAGTATATACAAAAGCATAGCAGTCCGCATAATTTCCAACTGACGGCCACCTGGTATCTACATTTTGCCCCGAAGGGACTTTGCACATTTACCGGATTTGCCGACTGGTGGAAAGAGAAGTCGCCCGTAGGAGACTTTATCTTTATGGCCGAACCACAATGCTGGATAAACTTAAACAAACTAAGCGGGGTAGACGACCATTTTAACCTGAGCATAGGGAGTGAAGTAGAATTGACGTACAACTTTGCCAACAGGGGCGGCTTTTATACAATCCCCACAGTAGCGTTTAAATGGACATTTGATTAATTATGATACAGAAACTCACAGGTTTTGACAAGAAAACCATGACTGTCCGCACAGAGGTGATAGCCGGACTCACAACATTCCTTACAATGAGTTATATCCTGGCCGTCAACCCTTCGATATTAGGGACAACGGGAATGGACAAAGGGGCCGTATTTACGGCTACCGCACTGGCGTCGGCTATTGCCACGCTGCTGCTGGCTTTCATGGCCAAACTTCCCTTTGCCCAGGCTCCGAGTATGGCGCTGAATGCTTTTTTCGCTTTTACATTGGTAGAAGGGATGGGCTATTCCTGGCAAACCGCCATCACCGCCATGTTTATAGAAGGGATTATTTTTATATTGATAACCTTTATTAACGTCCGCGAGATCATATTAAACAGTATCCCTATGAACCTGCGATACGCCATATCGGCAGGTATCGGTATGTTCATTGCTTTTATCGGATTGAAAAATGCCGGAATTATTGCGTCCAATCCTTCTACCTTCGTACAATTGGGCGAGTTTACACCCGCTTCGGTATTGGCGATGACGGGGATTATCCTGAGTGGCGTATTGATGATCAAAAAAGTAAAAGGCTCTCTGTTCTTTAGTATCATTATATGTACGTTGATCGGTATTCCTTTGGGGGTAACACAAATACCCGAACATTTCCTGCCTGTTTCCGTACCTCATTCCTGAGAACCTACGTTCTGGAAATTCAATTTTCAGGAGATCTTTACCACCGATATAGCTGTTATCATTTTCACCCTTCTTTTTATGAATATCTTCGATACCGCCGGTACGTTGGTTGGCCTGGCCACCAAAACGGGTATCATGAAAGACGACGGAGAGATTCCCAAGGTAAAAGAAGCGATGATGTCCGACGCTATCGGCACAACGATCGGAGCTACATTGGGCTGTTCTACGATCACTACCTACGTAGAAAGCGCGTCGGGGATAGCCGAAGGGGGCCGTTCGGGGCTTACGTCATTCACTACAGGCGTACTTTTCCTTATTGCCTTATTCTTTTCTCCTATTTTCCTTTTGATACCGGGAGCCGCTACTACGGGAGCCTTAGTGCTCGTTGGCGTATTGATGATGGACTCTATTAAAAAGATAGATATGGAAGATATATCGGAAGCCCTTCCTGCTTTCATCACGATTATTATGATGGTATTCACCTATTCCATTGCCGACGGCATGATCTTGGGCCTCCTCTCGTTTGTATTAGTAAAACTCCTCAGCGGCAAGCACAAAGAAATAACAATTCCGATGTATATACTTGCCGCCTTATTCATTTTAAACTATTTGTTTATCTGAAGGATGTTGCTAATAACTTATTTGCAATAACAGACAGAATTTGTATCTTTACGAAAATTATTTATTAAACGGAACAAATAAAGAAATACGAATATATAGATGAATAGGACTTGAAAAGTCGGATTTTCATAACCGTAGGTCATCGACCTACGGCCCTCCCCCTTTCTCACCGGGCGAACGATTTTGTTGTTTCTACCAGGCGGATAAATTCTCTTCTGTAGCCTGAGTCGTCATTGTCGAGGGCTGTTTTGGCCAGGGTTATTACCTGGTCGTAGGTGGCTTCGCCTTTGTAGTTGGAGTTTCGGAGCAATTGGCCGAACATGGCTACGGAGGAGGCAAAGCGGAAGTCGGATGATACATCATCAAGCTTCGTGTCTATCAGGGGGAGTGCTATCAGTTGGCTTTTATCGCTGTCTGGTTGTTTGTAACGGAGTTTAACTGTCAGCAGGTCGTTTGAGGGGATGAGAGCCGGCTCGGAAGGCTTTGGCTTCTGCTGATACTTTAAGTCGTCTACGCTGCCGGTAAAATTACTTTTCACTCCAATGGGGATTACTTCGTAAAAGGCCGTTACCACATGTCCGGCGCCCATTTCTCCGGCGTCTTTGGTGTCGTCGTTAAAGTCTTCCTTATTCAATAGGCGGCTTTCGTAGCCTACCAGGCGATAGGCCTGTGCAAAAGC
>JAISCM010000261.1 GCA_031265595.1 Tannerellaceae bacterium | reverse complement strand
AAACAACTACTAATCGTAAACTTAATTTAATTCATCTTATGAAAGATTCGAGAAGAGATTTCTTAAAGAAAAGTGTGTTGGCGGGAGCTGGCGCACTGGTGATACCGGAGTTAGCAAGGGCTGTTGTTAAAGAACAGTCGGGAGTAAATGCTTCGAAGATAGCATTGAAGAAAAATGCTGTTGTCCTTATGCAGGGCGATTCGATTACTGATGCGGGGAGGACGTATGGTAATAATAACTGTAATACCCAGGAACAGTTGGGGTTTGGCTACAGCCTTTATATCGCTACGCAGCTATTGGCCAAACAGGCTGATAAGCAATTGAAAATATACAACAGAGGGATCAGCGGCAATAAGGTGTACCAGCTTCGCGACCGCTGGGAGATGGAGTGTCTGGCTTTCCAGCCGGATGTATTGAGCATCCTGATTGGCGTAAACGACTATTGGCATACATTAGGAGGTGGCTACAAAGGGACGGCCGAAATATATGAAAACGATTACCGCGACCTGCTGAAATATACGAAAGAGAAATCGCCTGCTACCCAATTGATCATTTGCGAGCCTTTCGCACTGAAAGGGGGCTCGGCTATAGAAGATGAGAAATGGTTTCCCAAATTTGATGAGTACCGTACGATAGCTCAAAGGCTGGCTGCTGAGTTTAAGGCCGTTTTTGTACCCTTCCAGGCTGGTTTTGATGCAGCTATGAGGCAGGCTCCTGCCCGTTACTGGTCTAACGACGGCGTACATCCCGACCTGCCCGGCAGGCAGTTGATGGCTAATATGTGGATAGAAGCAACAGGACTATAACGAATCGTGGCTAAGATAATAGTAGTAGAAGACGAGATCAATATAGCCTCTTTTATTGAAAGAGGGCTACAGGAGTTCGGACACGAAGTAAGGGTAGCCCATGATGGCGTAGCAGGCTGGGAGCTTATCCGGCAGGAACGTTTTCAGTTGTTGATCTTCGATATCATTATGCCTGAGATGGATGGCCTGGAGCTATGCCGTAGATACCGTGAGGCGTATGGTTACGCCTCACCGGTTATTATGCTGACGGCTTTGGGCGCTACGGATGATATTGTAAAAGGACTGGCAGCCGGGGCAGACGATTATCTGGTAAAGCCATTCCGTTTTCAGGAACTGGAGGCGCGGATACAGGCGCTGCTTCGCCGTATTGGCCCGGATCAGACGGATAATAGCCAGGTACTGGCGTGCGGCGGCCTTGTGTTGGAAACGGAGAATCGCCGCGCTGTACGGAACGGTACGTACATCAACCTGACCGTCCGCGAGTACCGCCTGCTTGAGTATCTGATACAGAACCAGGGAAATCCGCTCAGCCGCGAAAGCATAATCAAACAAGTATGGGACAAGGAGGCCGATCGCAATATGAACGTAGTAGACGTATACGTAAATTATCTACGGACAAAGATCGATAAAGAATCCGCCCACAAAATGATACGTACCGTACCCGGTATCGGCTATATGATAGAAGCATGACGCCCGCCAGACGAATCGCATATTATTATACCTATCTTACCGTAGGCGTTATCACGGTAGTATCTATTATTTTCTATGTATTACTTGTTCTCTTTCCGCAGGTACTCCTGCCTTACAGGATAGGGCTGTTTGTAGCTTTTTTGCTGATAAACGGCATACTTATTTACGTTGTAGGCAAACGCTATGCCACTTATATGACCGAGCGTATCGATACTACCTATCAAAGCGAAAAGGCGTTTATCAGCAATGCTTCCCACGAACTGAATAATCCGCTGACAGCCATTCAGGGAGAATGTGAAATTACCCTGATGCGCGAACGTACGCCTGCCGAGTATCAAGGCTCTTTACAGCGCATCTTATCCGAGACCAAACGGATCATCCGCCTGATGAAACACCTGATGTTTCTGTCGAAGGGGGAAGAAGAGATATTGAAAACGGCTTCGGAACCTATCTTCCTTGCCGAATTTCTGATGCAGTTTATGGAGAAAAGGATACAGTTCTCGCCGGATAGCTTTGCCTTCAATCTGGACATAAACCCTCAACTATTGAAAACGGCCTTAGAGAATATCATCGGAAACGCTCTTAAATACTCCGGGGATAAGACGGTAGAGATACGCCTACGGGGAAGCGTCTTAGAAATAGAAGACCAGGGGATCGGCATCCCTCCCGAAGAACTGAGCCGGATATTCCAACCCTTTTACCGGGCAGGCAATACAAGAGGATACGCCGGCAATGGTATCGGCCTGAGCCTCTCCATCCGTATCCTACGCATCTATGGAGCGGAGGTAACCATCACATCTGTCTTAGGTAAGGGAACGAAAGTAAGGATAGGCTTTTAAAGAGAAACGTACAAACAGAAAGAAATATGAAGATAACATATCGCAAGTTTCAGGTGACTACTATTATTCTATTGCTTCTGATACTGGCTCTATCCAGAAGCGGCGACAGGTTGGCGCGCTTCCTTATCGAACCCAAACTGCAAGCCATAGAAAAGCAATATGACCTTAGCATACAATACAAAGCGATCGCAGTAAAAGGCATCGGCAAAGCGTTGATAAAGGGGCTTACCATTACGTCTGATGATGCCGGGCTGGCAGTAACCGCTCATGCTGTCCATATAAAAGCAGACGCCGGAAAACTGTTAAGTAGAAAGGTAGTCATACAGCAACTTGAAGCAGATAAAGTAACCCTCACGAAGGCCGTTTGCCAGGGCGAAGAACAGCCACTGACAATAGACATCCCTACATGTAAAGTAGAAAACAACTCGTTCGTAATGGAAATCCGAAGCAAAGAGCATGGGGTAGCGAATGAATGGATATGCTCGGGAACGCTGCCGGACGAAGAACAGCACATCAACCTTCGCCTTTATACAAAGGATACGGCTAAAAAGATAGTACTCCCCTTCATTGAAGAGAAATGGGGCGCCAGGGTGATGTTTGACACGCTGGCCCTGGAACTAAGCCGGAAGGAAAAACAGGCAGGTATCCAAACGCTACAGGGAAAGGCCGGTATAAAAGGGCTTGCTTTACACCACGAGCTGCTCTCTCCCGATACAATTGTTGTAGACAGGGGTTTCATTCAGTATACTATTAATGTAGGGAAAGACTTTTTAGAGGTGGATAGCAGCACAACAAGCGTCTACCTGAATAAGCTAAAACTAAATCCTTCCCTAAAAATAGAGAAAACAACAGACTGGCACATCAGGGCGGCATTAGACAAAAAAGACTTTCCGGCGGAAGCCCTTTTCTCATCTATCCCCAAAGGTATGTTCCACCATATAGAAGGACTGGAGGCAGAGGGCGCCATGTCATACCATTTCTTAGTAGACGTAGACATGGCAGATGTGGAAAATCTGCGGTTTGAATCTTCTTTACAATCCCGTAACTTCCGTATCCTCCGCTATGGGAATACAGATCTGCGAAAGATGAACGATCCGTTCAGCCTCGTTATTTATGAAAAAGGCCGGCCTGTCCGCACAGTCAGCCTGGGGTATGAGAACCCGGACTTTCGTTCATACGGGTCGATATCCCGGTATCTTCCGTATGCTATTATGCACGCCGAAGACGCCGGCTTTATGCACCATGTAGGTTTTATACCGGAGGCTTTTGAGCGGTCATTGGCACAAAACATTACGGAACGGCGGTTTGCCCGCGGAGGGAGCACGCTGAGTATGCAATTAGTAAAGAATGTTTTCCTGAATCAAGACAAAACTATCTCGCGCAAGCTGGAAGAGATCATGATCGTATGGCTGATAGAAACCTGCCGGCTTACGTCTAAGCAACGGATGTTTGAAGTCTATATGAATGTGATTGAATGGGGAAACAATGTATACGGCGTAACGGAAGCTTCCCGTTATTACTTTGCCAAAGAGCCTTCCGCGCTAAGCCTTGGCGAATGTATCTTCCTTTCTTATATTATTTCTGCGCCCAGGCATGCGCGTTATCATTTTAACGGAACGCAGATCAAACCGGCGTTCCATGCGTTCTACCGGGATGCTGTAAAAAGGTTGCTCCAGCGAGGCTGGATTACTCCGGGCGAAGCAGCCGCCGGAAATCCCGACATCATGATAAGAGGCCCCTTCCGGGAAAGATTGATAAAATGAATACAAATAACATTCTACGGTAGAAAAAAGTAGCTTTCAACGATTAATTCCTTACTTTTGTCTCCGTTAAATAATAAAAGCATGAAGAACACCCCGGTGGATTATAAGATAACAAAAGAAGTTATTGACAGCTATGGCTTACCCGACTTTGGGAAAGCTACGATTCGCGAAGTAGTTGCTATCGCATCTCAATTAGAACAAGCAACCCAGACAGAGTTTATACACATGGAAATGGGCGTTCCGGGACTGAAACCGGCCCAGGTAGGCGTTGATGCGGAAATACAGGCATTGCGCAACGGCATAGCCTCCGTTTATCCGAATATAAATGGAAGCCCGGAGCTAAAGGCGGAAGCATCCCGGTTTATAAAAGCCTTTCTTGATGTAGATGTTGCGGCCGAATGTTGTGTGCCTGTCACAGGTTCTATGCAGGGGACGTATGCTTCTTTCCTTACCTGCGGGCAATGTGCCGCAGGGAAAGATACGATACTGTTTATCGACCCGGGCTTCCCTGTGCAGAAGCAACAGATCGTTGTAATGGGGTATAAGTATGAGTCGTTCGACGTATATGAATACAGGGGAGAAAGCGTAGCCTCCAAAGTAGAAGAATATTTGAGTAAAGGAAATATCGCCGCTATTATATACTCTAACCCTAATAACCCGGCCTGGTTTTGCTTAACGGAAAACGAATTACAAGCGATTGCCGCCATAGCCGGTAAGTACGATACGATTGTGATAGAAGACTTAGCCTATTTTGCTATGGATTTCAGGAAAGAACTGGGTAAACCGTTTGAAGCTCCTTACCAACCGACTATTGCCCGCTATACCGATAATTATATCTTACAGATCTCCGGCTCAAAGGCTTTCAGTTATGCAGGCCAGCGGATAGGGGTGACGGCTATCTCCGATACATTATATCACCGGGTTTATCCGGGGCTTACCCGGCGATATGGCGGAGGTACCTTCGGCACGGTGTATATCCACCGGGTGTTATATGCTTTATCTTCCGGCACAAGCCATAGCGCCCAGTTTGCGCTGGCTGCTATGTTCAAGGCAGCTTCCGACGGAACATTCGATTTCGTTTCGGAAGTACAGGAATACGGGCGGCGCGCCAGGAAGTTAAAAAAGATATTTATCGATCACGGCTTTACAATCGTTTACGATCACGATCTGGACGAACCGATAGCAGATGGTTTCTATTTTACCATCTCCTACCCGGGCATGAGCGGTAGCGAACTGATGAAAGAGCTGATCTATTACGGCGTCAGCGCCATTTCTTTAGGAACAACAGGCAGCAATCAGGAAGGCCTCCGGGCATGTACTTCGTTTATAAAAGAGCATCAATATGAGCTGTTAAAAGAGAGACTACATGCGTTTAACGAAAACCATCCTTTGTAAAGAGGAAAAGGAAAGTGATGGACATTTCTGTTTTATTAACGTTTTAAATAGTACCCTGTAGTTGTTTTTTATTATAAAAAGCTATATATTGTCACATAATTAATTGATTACTTCTTTTAGATATGGCAACTTATAATAATATTTTTAAAATTAAACACAACAATTTGCTTCCGGATAAAGGTAGTCTTCTCATATCGGAGCCGTTCTTGCAAAACGCCTATTTCCAGCGTTCGGTTGTTTTGTTGATTGAACATAATACGGAGGGCTCTATGGGGTTTGTGCTGAATAAGAAAACAAATCTGATAATAAATGATTTCTTTTCCGAATTGGAGGGCCTGTCTGATATACCTATCTATCTGGGTGGGCCGGTCAGCTCGAACCGGCTCTTCTTTATCCACACATTAGAGGACGTAATACCGGATTCGGTTAAGATAGCCGACGGATTGTATTTCGATGGAGACTTCAACCGCTTGAAACAATATATCATAAACGGACATTCGATTAAAGGGAAAGTAAAGTTCTTTCTTGGCTATTCCGGATGGACAAAAGGGCAATTGGGTTTCGAAATTAAAGAAGATTCCTGGATGGTAAGCCGGTTGGCAAACAGTAATATTATGCTTGCCGACGGAGAATTATTCTGGAAACATTCGTTAGAAGTATTGGGAAACCAGTATAAAGCCTGGCTAAATTTTCCTAAAGACCCGCACTTAAATTAACTCATCCCCCAGCAGATCCGGGCGAAGCCTGGCCGTACGTTCCTGCGCTTGCTGCAAACGCCATTCTGCAATATTACGCGCATGCCCGGATAGTAGTATGCCGGGTACTTTCCAGCCGTTGTATTCTGCGGGGCGCGTATACACGGGCGGGGCCAGTAAGTTATCCTGAAAAGAATCAGACAAGGCGCTTTGTTCGTCGCCGATAGCGCCCGGGATCAGGCGAACGATGGCGTCGGCCATCACAGCCGCTGCCAGCTCTCCGCCGGTAAGTACATAATCTCCGATAGATATTTCTTTTGTGATCAGATGCTCGCGTATGCGGTAATCCACTCCTTTGTAGTGGCCGCAGAGGATGATCAGGCTGTTGAGTAAAGACATACGGTTAGCCATTGGTTGCGAAAATGTTTCGCCATCGGGCGACGTATAAATCACCTCATCGTAGGTACGCTGCCCTTTTAAGAATGAAATAGCCCGTTCTACCGGTTCAATCTGCATCACCATCCCTGCCTCGCCGCCGAAAGGATAATCGTCTACGCGCCGCCACTTATTAGTTGTATACTCCCGGAGATTGTGCAACTGTATCTCCACCAATCCCTTATCTTGCGCTCTTCCTACAATGGAGCAGTTAATCATCCCTTCAATCATCTCGGGGAGTACGGTAAGAATATCTATTCGCATGCTTGAATCTTTTTGCAAAGTTACGATTGCTAACGCTATCCTGCAAGAATAACATCAGATAGAAGTAGTAAACGCATCGTATTATTTTAGGGGTGAGATAAGGTAGAAGTAATCGGTTGTCCGGCATCCATTGATCGTCTCACCCGGGTGGTACACCTGGACCACCCAGGTGAGACACGTGTACCACCCGGGTGAGACACGTGTACCACCCGGGTGAGACGATCAATGGGGTACGATAAAAACAGGAATGCAATGCGAACTTATCCCTAAAATAATACGATGCGTTTACTACTTTCGTCTGATGTTTATTTTCAGGCGTTGTCCTTATTTCTTGAAACGTATTTACGGTGTTTGAATAATTCTTCTTACCTTTGGCGGTCAAATTATGAATTGGATAACTTATTAAGCAATGAATATATCTTACAACTGGCTAAAGAAATACCTTGATTTCGATTTACAGCCTGAAGAAGTATCGGCTGCATTGACTTCTACCGGTTTGGAAACCGGCGGAATAGAAGAGGTGCAAATGATCAGGGGAGGACTGGAAGGATTAGTGATCGGAGAGGTACTTACCTGCAAAGCCCACCCTGATTCCGACCATTTGCATATCACCACCGTTGCTACAGGCGCCGGAGAACCGTTGCCTATTGTATGCGGCGCTCCCAACGTGGCGGCAGGGCAGAAAGTGGTAGTGGCCCTCATCGGTACTAAATTATATAGCGGCGACGAGGTGTTTACCATCAAAAAATCGAAGATACGCGGCGTAGAATCGCAAGGGATGATTTGTGCAGAGGATGAAATAGGCTTGGGAACCAGCCATGCGGGTATCATCGTTCTTCCCCCGGATGCCGTAGTAGGGACATTGGCTAAAGAATATTATAATGTAAAGAGCGACTACGTACTGGAAGTAGACATTACGCCCAACCGGGTAGACGCCACTTCGCATTTCGGCGTAGCGCGCGACCTGGCTGCTTACCTGAAACAAAACGGTAAACCGGCCCGCTTGAATCGCCCACCGGTAGATGACTTTAAGATAGACAACCCGTCGCCCGCCATCACCGTTTCGGTAGAGAATGTCGAGGCATGCCCCCGTTACTCGGGCGTTACGATAAAAGGCGTTACGATAAAAGAAAGCCCGGAATGGCTGCAACAGGCGTTGAAGGCGATAGGATTGCGCCCTATTAATAATGTAGTGGATATTACCAATTATATACTGCATGGGATGGGGCAGCCGCTTCATGCCTTCGACGCAGATAAAATAACGGGCGGAAAGGTGATTGTTAAAACATTGCCGGAAGGAACTCCGTTTGTTACGCTCGACGAGGTAGAACGGACACTTACCGCTAACGACCTAATGATATGCAACGCCCTGGAAGAAGGTATGTGTATCGGCGGCGTATTCGGCGGCCTGGATTCCGGCGTTACCGGACAGACAACGAATATATTTCTCGAATCGGCCAACTTTAATCCCACCTGGATACGTAAGACAGCGCGCCGCTTTGGCCTGAATACGGATTCTTCTTTCCGTTTCGAACGGGGGCTCGATCCCAATAATACATTATATATATTGAAGCTGGCCGCCCTTATGGTGAAGGAGATTGCCGGCGGAGAACTAACCGGCGACGTACAGGATGTGTATCCCGTACCGGCAGATCCGTATACCGTTGAGGTAACGTTCGACAAAATTAATAAATTGACAGGCAAAGAGATACCGAAAGAAACCATCCGAAGTATTCTTTCGAGCCTGGAAATAGACATCGTTTCGGAGACGGCTACAGGGCTCACCTGCCATGTTCCGCTATACCGTATAGATGTAAAACGGGATGTAGACATTATAGAAGAGATCCTTCGTATCTATGGATATAATAATGTAGAGACGGGAGAAGACGTAAAGTCGAGCTTGAGCTATCAGACGCCTACCGACCGTAGCTATAAGTTGCAGAATCTTATCTCGGAACAATTATGCGGCGCAGGCTTTCACGAGATCATGAATAATTCGCTTACACGTTCGGATTATTATACCGCCCTGGCTACTTACCCCGAAGCCCATTGCGTAGTATTGGAAAACCCCATCAGTTCGGGCCTGAACGCTATGCGACAAACATTGCTTTTCGGCGGGCTGGAAAGCATTGAATATAACGAAAAGCATAAAAACGAAAACATCCGTTTCTTCGAGTTCGGCAATTGCTATGCGCATGCTATCGATAAAAAGAAAGAAGGAGAGGCCCTTGCCGGATACAGCGAAGACTACAGACTGGCTCTATGGGTAAGCGGCAACCGGGTAGAAAATAACTGGGCGCATCCCGACGAGAAGGCGTCTTTCTATGAACTGAAAGCGTATGTGGAAAACATATTGACCCGTCTGGGCATTCCGATGCATGCGGTTATTTTCGGCCAACTTTCCAATGACATTTATGCTGCGGGATTAAGTATTACTACGAAGGCAGGCCGCCGGTTGGGGACGCTGGGCATTGTGAGCAAACAACGTTGCAAGCCGTTCGATATTGATTCGGACGTATATTATGCCGAACTATCCTGGACATTGCTAATGAAAGAAGCGAAGAAGACCAAGGTGACTTTCCGTGAAATATCCAGATTCCCCGTAGTAAAACGCGATTTAGCCCTGTTGCTCGACAAGCATATCCAGTTTGAAGAAATTGAAAAGATAGCCCGCGAGAGCGAAAAGAAGCTGCTGAAGGAAGTAAGCCTGTTTGATGTGTATGAAGGAAAGAACCTGCCTGCGGACAAAAAATCGTACGCCGTTAGCTTCTATCTGCAAGACGAAGACAAAACATTGACAGACAAACAAATTGACAGCATCATGAAAAAATTGCAAACCAATCTGGAGCAAAAGCTTGGGGCGCAATTAAGATAATCAATCAAGAATAGTTACTATAAATCATTAAATAGATATGGGAAGAGCATTTGAATACCGCAAAGCAAAGAAATTCAAACGTTGGGGAAATATGGCGCGCGTATTTACCAAATTAGGTAAAGAAATAACCATTGCAACAAAAGCAGGCGGCTCGGATCCGGATAGCAACCCTCGCTTGCGTGTATTGATACAACAGGCAAAAAAAGAAAATATGCCGAAAGAGAATGTGGAACGCGCCATTAAGAAAGCCACATCCAAAGACTATACCGATTATAAAGAAATGAATTATGAAGGGTACGCCCCCTTTGGCATTGCAGTATTCGTAGAAACGGCAACAGATAATACAACCCGTACCGTAGCCAATGTGCGTAGCTATTTTAATAAACATGGCGGCTCGCTGGGAACATCCGGCAGCCTTGAATTTCTTTTCGACCATAAATGTGTATTCCATATCGTAAAAAAAGAGACTGTTTCGCTGGAAGATTTAGAACTGGAATTAATTGATTACGGAGTAGACGAAGTGGAGGAAGATGAAGACGAAATC
>JAISCM010000247.1 GCA_031265595.1 Tannerellaceae bacterium | reverse complement strand
CCCGAAGACGACATGATCTTATCAATTGCCATTTGCAACTTCAAGGTTGAGCTTGACAGCGAGCTGACAAACTCATCTTTAAAGCGCGTAAATTCGGCATGCACCGGCGCCTCAATAATCTTTCTTTTATCCATAGTCACTTAAAGACGAGCAAAAATAAGAAAAACTATTGAGTAAGATGCTTTTTTTGTACATTTACCGTCAATTGTCTTACTAAATTCTGTAAATTACATGAAACTATTCCTGATAGATGCGTATGCTTTAGTATATAGATCGTATTATGCCTTTATTAAAAACCCAAGGATCAACTCCAAGGGGATGAATACATCCGCCATTTTCGGATTTGTCAACAGCCTGGAGGATGTGCTTAAACGGGAGCAACCCACCCATATAGCGGTGGGCTTCGACCCTTCCGGCCCCACCTTCCGGCACGAAGCCTACGAACTGTATAAAGCGCAACGCGAAGAAACGCCGGAAGCTATCCGCCAATCGGTTCCGATCATTAAGCAGATCATCGAGGCGTATCGCATCCCCATCATCGAAGCGCCCCGGTATGAGGCCGACGATGTAATTGCCACCATAGCCAAACAGGCCGAGAAAGAAGGCTTTCAGGTATATATGATGACGCCCGATAAAGACTATGCCCAGTTGGTTTCCGGCAACGTCTTTATCTATCGCCCCAAATACGGCGGCGGGTACGAGACGATGGGGGTAAAAGAGGTGCTGGAGAAATTCGCTATTCAATCCGTAGACCAGGTGAAAGACCTGCTTGGATTGATGGGAGACAGCTCAGACAATATTCCAGGCTGCCCGGGGGTGGGAGAAAAAACAGCCGTCAAATTGCTGGAAGAATTTGATTCGATTGAAAACTTGCTCGAACATACAGCGCAACTAAAAGGCGCCTTGCAAAAGAAGATCATCGAACATGCGGAACAGATCCGCTTTTCAAAATTCCTGGCCACCATCATAACAGACGTGCCTGTTACCTTCGACGCTCAACAATGTATCCTTGAAAAACCAGACGAAAAGAAGCTTACGGAGATTTACACCGCCTTAGAGTTTCGATCGTTTCTTAACAAACTGAACGAAGAGGAGAAAAAACCGGTAAAAAACACCCCTACGCAAGGCCTGCTCTTTGCCGAATTTGCGCCCGAAGGCACGGCAGCTCCCAAAAATTCAACGCTCGCAGACATAAACTCCATCCCACACACCTATCATACCGTTGATACAGAGGAAGAAATAACCCGGTTGAGCGCCTTTTTATCCGAACAGAAAACATTCGCTTTTGATACGGAAACAGACGGAATCGATCCGCTAACAGCCAACCTGGTGGGTATGTCGTTCGCCGTAAAAGAGAACGAGGCCTGGTATATCCCCGTCCCGGCAGACAGGGAAGTGGCCACGAAGATCGTATCGCTCCTCTCCCACCCTTTACAAAATACGGACATTCAAAAAATTGGGCAGAACATTAAGTTTGATATGCTCGTTCTCCGCAAATACGGCGTAAGGGTAGCGGGCCCTCTTTTCGATACCATGATCGCCCATTACTTACTAAACCCCGAACTGAGGCATGGCATGGATTACCTGGCCGAAACCTATCTGCAATACCAAACCATCCATATAGAAGAACTGATAGGCCCCAAAGGAAAGCATCAGCTCTCCATGCGCAACGTAGCAATAGACCAGATAACCGAATATGCCGCCGAAGACGCCGACGTAACGCTCAAACTGAAAAACTATTTCGAGCCCGAACTGAAAAAGCAGGGCCTCGAACCGCTCTTCTACGACATCGAAATGCCATTAGTATACGTACTGGCCGCCATGGAAGAAACAGGCGTTACCTTAGATACGGAAGCGCTCCGCCAATCGTCTGAAGCATTAACCAAAGAACTGATCCGGCTGGAGCAGGAAATATACGCCCTGGCAGACGCCGAATTTAATATCAATTCGGCCAAACAGGTAGGAGAAATACTCTTTGAAAAACTTAAAATAGAAGAGAAAGCCCGGAAAACAAAGACCGGCAGCTACAGCACAAGCGAAGACATCCTTGAAAAGCTACGCTCCAAACACCCCATTGTAGGCAAATTATTGGAATACCGTGGCGTAAAGAAGTTACTAAGTACCTATATAGATGCGCTGCCGGAACTGATAAACCCACAGACAGGCAAAGTACATACCTCGTTCAATCAAACAGTTACGGCAACCGGGCGCTTGAGCTCTACCAATCCCAACCTACAGAACATCCCGATCCGTGACGCTATGGGGCGCGAGATCCGCAAAGCATTTATCCCCGAAAACGAAGCGTGTCTGTTCTTCTCCGCAGACTATTCGCAGATAGAACTCCGTATCATGGCGCATTTGAGCGGAGACGAACACATGATTGCCGCCTTCCGGAGCGGCGAAGACATCCATGCCGCCACAGCCGCCAAGATATACGGCGTAGGCCTCGCCAGCGTAACCAAAGACATGCGCCGGAAAGCCAAAACAGCCAACTTCGGCATCATATACGGCATCTCCGTATTCGGCCTCTCGGAACGGCTAAACATCCCCCGCGCCGAATCGAAAGAACTGATAGAAGGCTACTTCCGCACCTACCCAAGCGTAAAGAAGTATATGGACAAAAGCATCGAAGAAGCCAAAGAAAAAGGCTTTGTAGAAACCCTCTTCAAACGAAAAAGGTACCTCCCCGACATCAACTCCGGCAACGCCATCGTAAGAGGCTATGCCGAACGAAACGCCATCAACGCCCCCATCCAGGGCAGCGCCGCCGACATCATCAAGGCCGCCATGGTAAACATCTACAATCGCTTTGAAAAAGAACACCTTAAAAGCAAAATGATCCTCCAGGTACACGACGAATTAAACTTCAACGTATGGAAAGACGAACTCAACACAGTAAAGAAAATAGTAGTAGAAGAAATGGAAAACGTAATCACCCTGCAAGTCCCCCTAATCGCCGATTACGGCGAAGGCAACAACTGGCTCGAAGCCCACTAAGTGAATAATCTCTATTTGTTTCACATGAAACAAGCCCATTTTATAGTACATTTGTCCCCAGATAAAATGTATCAGCAAATGAACAATAAAGATTTAACAACATCAACTATTGAACGCCAGAATGTTCTGAATAACCAATACGCATTGGAGGCGATTAGGACAAACTTAGATGTGCCCGGAGCGCTATTCGAAGGAGAATACCGCTTCACCAAAAAGATGGTAGCAGACTTCTATGAAGTAGATGAGAGAACGATTGATAGATATATAGAAAGAGAAAACAATGAATTATCAGCCAACGGCTATATATTATGTATAGGTAAACAACTGAAAAAGTTTAAATTACAATTTGCTCACGACATCAATGTCGCGAGCAAAACGACTCAACTGGGACTATTCAACTTCCGCTCATTCCTAAACATAGGTATGCTGCTGACAGAAAGTGAAAAAGCAAAAGAAATCCGTAGCGCCATTCTTGATATAGTATTAGAATCAATCAACGAAAGAACAGGCGGGGGAACTAAATACATAAATAGACGTGACACAAACTATCTGCCAACTGCACTAAAAGAAATAACGTATCGTAAAGCATTAACCTCTGCTATAACCAGATATGTAGAAGGGCATCCTACAATGAAATATGCTACAATTACAGACTATATATACAAAGCTATATTCAAGGAAAATGCTAAGAAGTATGCAGAAGTACTAAAGCTTAAAGCCAAAGATCAGATCAGAAGTACGATGTATGCCGAAGTGTTGTTACTTATCGCTGCTTTTGAAAATGGCATAGGATTTGAAATCAAAAGCGAAGCGGATAGGCTAAAAAGGAACCTTAGCATAGAAGAGGTTGGTGATATTATCACCCGTTTGGCAAGCCATCCATTCCAAACTCCGCTATTAGAAGATGCCAGAAGCAAGATGGCTTCCAGAGATTACTGCTTCCGAGACACGTTGCATCACGACCTGAAAGAGTATCTGGCATCAGTACCCCCCGAAGACTTTGAACGCTTTATAGGTGAACAGTCTATTGACTTTGATGCCATTCTTGAACAAAATAGAGATGTGCTATTACGACTAAAGCAAGCTGACAATGAATGATGAAATAACATATTTTACTATAGATGAAGCAATAAAAATCCACAACAAGACGATTGATAAAAGTGGCGGCGGACTCTATGGTGCGAGAGACATTCATACGCTGCAAAGTGTTTTAGATTTCATCCGAAACGATTTATATTATCCTGGTTTTGAAGATAAATTAACTTATCTGGTATACAGGGTCTGCACAGGACATTTCTTTAATGATGGAAACAAACGGGCTGCCCTCACCATAGGAGCCTATTTTCTAATGATAAATCAACATTACTGGGCTGCTACTCAGTTTTTGCAACGATTAGAAGCTATCATCTACCATATAGCAGCATCCCGGATAGACGATAATCTACTAAAACGTATCATCTATTGTTGCATTCAATGCACCGAATTTGATGAAGCGCTTAAATTAGATATTATTGATGCAATAAACAACGAGCCTACAGGCTTTGCTGATTAATACTTTCGACATATAACTAATTAGATAATAAAAACAATATGGCATTACAATGTGGTATCGTAGGCCTTCCGAATGTAGGAAAATCTACTCTTTTTAATTGCTTATCAAATGCAAAGGCGCAATCGGCTAATTTCCCTTTCTGTACGATAGAGCCGAATGTGGGGGTCATTACAGTGCCCGACGAACGGTTGACTAAACTGGCGGAGCTGGTGCATCCGCAAAAGATAGTCCCCACAACGGTAGAGATAGTAGACATTGCCGGACTGGTAAAAGGGGCCAGCAAAGGGGAAGGGTTAGGTAATAAGTTTCTGGCCAATATCCGCGAAACAGACGCTATTCTTCACATCCTCCGCTGCTTCGACGACGATAATATCACGCATGTAGACGGTAGCGTAAACCCTGTGCGAGACAAAGAGATCATCGACGCGGAATTACAGATAAAAGACCTTGAGACGATAGACAGCCGCCTCGCCAAAGTACAAAAACAAGCACAGACAGGAGGCGACAAACAAGCGAAGCTGGCCTTCGACGTACTCCTAACGTTCAAAGAGGCATTAGAGCAGGGAAAAAGCGCCCGCACCGTATCATTCGATACAAAAGACGAACAAAAAATAGCCCGCGAATTATACCTCCTCACCAACAAACCGGTGATGTATATCTGCAATGTAGACGAAGCAAGCGCCGTATCGGGAAACAAATACGTAGACGCCATCCGCGAAGCCGTAAAAGAAGAAAACGCTCAAATACTGATCGTAGCAGCCAAGATAGAAAGCGAAATAGCAGAGTTCGAAACCTACGACGAGCGACAGATGTTCCTCGCCGAGATAGGTTTGGAAGAATCCGGCGTAAACCGCCTGATCAAACTGGCCTACAAACTGCTCAACCTGGAGACATTCCTCACCGCCGGCCCGCAGGAAGTACGCGCCTGGACGTACCTGAAAGGCAGCAAAGCCCCTCAATGCGCCGGCGTGATCCACACCGACTTTGAAAAAGGCTTCATCCGCGCCGAAGTAATCAAATACGAAGACTTCATCAAATACGCCTCCGAAGCCGCCGTAAAAGAAGCCGGCAAAATGAACGTAGAAGGCAAAGAATACACCGTACAAGACGGCGACATCATGCACTTCCGGTTTAATGTATAAAAGATAAGCCGCAAAGAAGTGTTAATAATAGTCTTTTTTCGCCTGTAGCCTTGCTCTGTATCATTTATTTTATACTTTTGCAAGTATGACAGTAATTATTATAGACGACAGCAGTACAGAAGGAAGAGAATTGATAGAATCTCTCCGCTCGAAAGAGTTTGCCACAATCCACGATATTAACTCTAAAGAGGATTGGTGGGATACTATCTCCCAGGAAGAAAGAGACGCCATAGAAGAAGGTTTAGAAGACATCCGGAATGGCCGCACTGTCCCGTATGAAGAAGTTAGGAAGATGTATGCAAAATGGCTATAAAGTTATTTTGTCTAAAAGGGCGATAAACGACTTAAAAAATATTGGCCAATACCTTACTGATAATTGGAGTGAAAAAGAAATTATAAAATTTCACAACAGTTTAGATAAGGCTGTTACTCATATCCAACGCTTCCCAACAGGATTTCCTTATACTGTAAAGAAAAAAGGAATCCGGCGATACGTCCTTTCCAAACGTCATTCACTCTATTATACATTTGAGGAAAATACCATTCTTATTACAGCAGTCTCCGACAATAGGCAAAAAGCCCCCACCTTCTGATAATAATTATCCTTTTAATGATATGAAGAATAAAAAATTATGTGTATGTTTGCGAAAACACATAACTTTTTTATTCCATGAAAAAACGTATATCTTTTGTATGCTTTGCTATAGGGTTGCTTTTTATCAGT
>JAISCM010000233.1 GCA_031265595.1 Tannerellaceae bacterium | reverse complement strand
TTTTCGCCATATACGCGGATGGTAAGGCGGTTTTCTTCGCCGGCGGCTATCTGTGTGCAGGTAAGTACGCCTGTTGCGCCTTTATCGTACCGCAGAAAGGCAGCGGCGTCGTCGTCTATCGGGCGTCCGGGGGCAAAGGCTTTCAGCTCGGCGCAAAGCTCGGTTACTTTCTGTCCGGTGATGTATTCGCTCAGGTGCCAGGCGTGGGTGCCGATGTCGCCTACCGATCCGGCTTTGCCCGATCGTTTGGGGTCTGTACGCCATCCGGCATTGTTGCCGCCTTGCAGCTCGATCCGTTCAGACAGCCATCCTTGTGAGTACTCAACGTATACCCGGCGTATCTTGCCAAATTCGCCTCTGGCCACCCGTTCTTTGGCTTCCTTTACGGCCGGATAACCGGTGTAAACATGGGTGAGCGCCAGTACCAGCCCGGTCTCTTCTACTTTCTTTTGCAGCGCTTTGGCTTCTTCCAGCGAGAAGGTCATCGGTTTGTCTACCACTACATGAAATCCTCTGTCCAGCGCCATCACGGCTGGCTCGAAATGCCATTTGTTGGGGGTTACAATTGTTACGAAGTCCATACGTTCGCCCTCGGGAAGGGTTACTTCGTGTTCAAACATTTCCTGATAGGTTTTATAGATCCGGTCTTCCGGCAGAAAATACGAACGCCCCGAGCTGATAGAGATGTCGGGGTTCACACTAAAGCATCCACAGACCAATTCTACCTGATTGTCTAAAAAGGCAGCGCAACGGTGGATCGCGCCAATAAAGGCGTCGCTACCTCCGCCAACCATTCCCATTCTAAGCTTCCTGTTTTCCATTCTCTTTACATGTTAGATTAATAATTAGCTTATATATATAATGTATTAGTAAAAGGGCTGTGCTTCTTATGGACCTAAGTCTAAGCACAGCCCTTTAAGCGTGTCAAATATACAAAATATATTTGATTATTCCATTCCGGGGTTCTGAACTAATGCCGGATTTCTTCTTAATTCGTCACGTTTGATGGGTGCGAAATACATTTTGTCTTCCCACTTTCTGTATTCCCTGTCAGCCACTTCCAAACTTCTCACATAATAATGATAATCCCATGTGTCTTCGTTGTGTACATACGGGCGGTTCTGTGTTTTCCCCGATTTTAGACGGGCGAAAACAGTAACACCGGTTAATTCTTTATTATTCGTTACAGGAGCGATCATCCAACGGCGCACGTCGTAATAACGGGAGTCTTCAAAGGATAATTCCGAACGGCGTTCGTGACGAAGGAATTCCCTCATGTCGGCCTGGTTGAACGACTGTCCGCGTGCGGTCAGGGTCGTCTTTGTATCCGGCCGGTCGATACGGGCTCTCAACGCGTCTAAATAACCGGCGGCTTCGTCCAATTGGCCGAGTTCGATGCAGGCTTCGGCTGCAATCAGGTACATTTCAGCCAGACGCATGTGCGGCCAGGGTACAACCTGCGGGAAGTTCTGTCCGTCTACCGATGTGTCTACCAGTTTCTTTTCGTAATAGCCGGTCCATGAACCGTTCCAGTCTTCAATCGGTCCCTGGCGGGTGTCGATGCCGTAAGCGCCTTTGAAGTCTAATTTTGAACCATCCGGCAGATTAACCGTTACGTTCACTCCATCAGACAGTTCGTATGTGCCGCACTGCAAAGTACCCAGCAGCGTCGGATCCAGCGGGAAAGCGTCAGCCGGACGTTTTCTGCCCCATGTGGATCCGTCGAAACCTACGTTGGCATAGAAACGCGGTTCGCGCCCGTTATACGGGTTGCCTATTTTCGAATCGCCTACTTTTACCAAACCGCCGTCGGACAACGAGCCATCTTCCATTTCAAATGACAAAACAAAATCCTGCGTAGGAGTCGTCCCCGACCAGTTATGGTAGCCGTTCGGGCCGTGCTGCAACGGCAGATTGTTGACCACTTTACTTGAAGCAAACTGCTTGGTAAAGATCATTTCGTCATTGTTAGACAGAGCAATCAGATGATACTTATTTGCTACATCGAAGACAGAACCGCCGCGGCAGTCTACCAACGCATAGTTACCTCCTTCGATCAGCTCTTTCGCCGATGCTAAGGCCTGGCGATAAAGAGCGTTCCTGTCGCCAGTATACTGATTCACATCCAATTTGTTTACTGTACGGTCGGCAAACAACGGGCTGGCAAGATGCAGGCTTATACGCGCTTTCAAGCCGATGGCAACGCCTTTGGTAAGGCGACCCAAATTAGCCGTTTCAGGCAACAAAGGCAGGGCGCTATCAATATCCTTCAGTATAAAGGCCAGACAATCATTTACATTGCTGCGTGGGATACTGATATTATTCAAGTCGTCCAAACCATAGATGTCCGTTACAAGGGGAACTCCTCCGAATCCTCTCACCAGATTGGTATACAGATAGGCCCGGAGCAGGTAAGCTTCTCCTTTTATTGCATCCACGCTATAATCATTATCGGCAGGCACCCTATCGATATTGGCTAGCACCAGGTTGGTATAATAAATACCTTTATATACCCGGCTCCATTTAAACGGGCAATTGTCATCATTATACCATTGCAGGTCGCTTTCAGACACATTCGCTTCGTTCACAGCTTTCTGTCCGTAATTATGCGTAAAATAAGCATCGTCTGTCAATCCGGTGGTATTATGTTCGCGGGCGCCATCAACAACATAACTATACACATTATTGATCAACCCCTGTGTAAGCCCTGCACTATTAAACACATCCTCTTCCGTATATTGCTCATTGGGCTTCAGTTCCATGAAATCACTACACGAGGTAAGTGATAATATACAAGTAAAAGCTGCTAAAACAGCTATATTTTTAATGTATGTTCTCATATATTATTATTTTAGAAGGTTGCAGAAATACCGAAGTTAATAACCCGTCGCAGCGGATAAGCCGTAAAGTCTTTATTTACGTTTTCCGGATCGCCTACGCCCATTTTATCTACCGTAAACAGGTTGGTAGCATTCGCATACACGCGGAAACGGCTTATTTTCATTTTCTGGATAACAGAGTTCGGGAATGTATAACCGATTTCCAGGTTCTTCATACGGAGGTAATCGCCTTTGCGCAGGAAGGTAGGATCGGTATTCCGGTTCGAAATCCAGTATTGGTTTTCGCGTTCATACGTACGCGGGCCCTTCGCCGTTGGGTTTTCGGGCGTCCAGCGGTTGTCGTAGTAATCTTTCAGGAAGTTACCTACCGTCCCAGACCAGGTCTGGATATAGATCTCATTACCGAAAGCGCCCTGGAACAAGGCCATCAAATCCCAATTCTTATACCGGAGGCTTATGTTTAAACCGCCTACAAACAAGGGTTCCTGGTTTTTGTCGGTACGTATCCTATCGTCGGCGTCTATCCTGCCGTCTTCATTTACATCCTTGAAACGGATATCACCCGGAACGGCGCCGCTCCAATGCGGATAAGCGTCTATTTCGGCCTGATTCTGGAAAATACCGTCGGATACATAATACAATCCTTCCCGGTCTAACAGGGCTTTTGCACTGTTGCTGGTAGGAATACGCTTGCCTGTAAACTTCTGGTAATCGGGGATACCCGGTGTTTCATCGCTGAACACGAGCTTTTCCTTTGCATACGATCCGGTAAATGAAATGTCATATTCCAAATCGCCTGCCTTGTCTGCCCAACCCAGTAAGGTATCCCATGCTCTGTTTTCCAGTTCTCCCAGGTTTTCACGCGGGAGGGTTACCCCTGTGATTTCCGGCATGGAGGCATTACGCCCGATCAACATATTGGTACGTTTGTGATACATAAAGTCGGTTTCAAACGTCAGGCGGTTGTCTAAGAATTTGAAGTCAAAACCAAGATTGTAGGTTGTTCCTATTTCCCAGGTAATATAGGGGTTCGGCGTACGCGTTTGGTAAAGACGCTGTTCTTCGCTTGATCCGAATATATAACCGTCTGTTTCATAGCCGAACGTATTCAGGTAGTGAATAGAACGGTCATAGTTGTTGTCTGAATCCTGCAACGCATCGTTACCCGTTTGAGAAACAGACGCCCTGAGCTTGAAGTAGTCGATAAAGCGTATGTTTTCTTTCCAGAATGTTTCTTCCGAACCACGCCAGGCGGCCATTATACCGGGGAAGAAGCCATACCGGTTTTCTTCGGGGAAGCGGTACGAACCGTCATACCTCCAAACAAATTCCAGCAAATAACGCTCCAGGTAGTTGTAAGCCACACGTCCGAAGTAATTCAAACGGGTTTCTTCCCATGAATACCCCTTATTCCATGCGTCTTTCACGCTACCGGCATTCAGTTCGACGGCTGTATCCGACAGGTAATACCGCCTGAAAGCATCCAGTCTGTCCATTTCTTTCTTCTGACCTTCGATACCGGCCGTAATACCCAGGGTATGTTTGCCAAACGTACGGTCGTAATTGAGTACGCCATTGAGCATCCAGTCTGTCTGGTCTTCCGATTCACGAGTCAACTGCGGGTCGTTGATCCAGCGTTTGGCTGCGCTCAGCCCTTCACTGCCCCGCGTAACGCCATCCCATGAATAGAGGATAACCGGCTTCTTGAATAATTTACGCGATTTGAACCGTTTGTCATACGATCCACTGCCGACAAGCTTTAAGCCTTCTATCCAGGGGATATCAATATTGACGGTCAGGTTATTTTGTATAAAGTATTCTTTCTGTCGGTCGAAACCGGCGCCGTCGCTGGCAGTAACAACCGGGTTATCTCCATATTCAATATCCGGCCCGGGTTCGCCCGTCGGCCAGATCGCATTGTATATAGGTTTCCCACGACGCAAAGCCGAGAAGATATCCGAAGCAGCCTTGGCCGGGTACTTGGTGTCTTGCAGAC
>JAISCM010000170.1 GCA_031265595.1 Tannerellaceae bacterium | reverse complement strand
ATACAGAATATGAGCCAGATGTGACTGTGAAGAATGCCGATATGAAGCTTTATATAAACGGCGTATTCAAAGAACAAATGATATGGAAAGAATACGATAATAGTACGGTCATAACTCATGGGGATATGCCAATAAGGAAACGATCAGTGGTTATTATACCTCATCCTGCCAACCGGCAAAGGGCGACCATATTAAAATAACCGTTGAAGCCGAGGGGTTTGAAGAAATAAGTGCAGAAACATCCGTCCCGCTTCATACCTACTTAAAAGATTTCAAAGCACGTGAATTTAAAAAGGAAGAGGATGGCATTATATTCACATCGTATGACTTTCAGATAACGCTCAAAGACGATCCGGATAAGCCTGATTTTTATCTGATAGATATGGAATATAACGGAGGGTATGGCTGGCGAAGTTATACGCCTGATTATTCGGCAGACCCTTTGTTTACAAGCCACCTTTCAGCGCTTGATAAAGTATTGGGCTACGATTGGCTCTCGGGCGAATACGGACGGGCCTTCCCGGATGATTTGATAAACGGGAAAGAATATACCATAAAACTAAAGCCGGCGTATGAATACGGGTATGGGTATAATGAATTGCTTCCCGACTCGATACCGCCTACTTATTACAGGGTTAATCTCTATACGATTACAGAAGAATATTACCACTATATAAAAACGCTTATAGAGATAAAAGACGGCGGAAATGTAGGCAGCGATCTATCCGGCCTCGGATTGGCCGAGCCTGTCCGTGTGTTTAGTAATATAAAAGGAGGCGTTGGTATGCTGGGAGCTGCCGCCCGCGATTCCATAACGGTATTGCCTTTAAAGTGAAAAAAGTAAAGTTTTTACGGAAGAAGCGAAAATGATTACAGGAGAGATGAAAATGATTACGAGAGAAATGAAAATAAAAAACGGAGAAATAGAAACGATTTCGGGAGAGATGGAAATGATTACGGGAGAGATGAAAATGATTTCAGGCGTGATGAAAATAAAAAACGGAAAAATAGAAATGAAATCAGGTGTGATAGAAATGAAATCAGGGAAGATAGAAATAAAAAATGGATAAATAGAAATGATCACAGGTGTGATGGAAATGATCACAGGTGTAATAGAAAGGAATATCTCATGGCCGGGATATTCCTTTTCTGTGCTATGCCTCTGTCTATGTGTGGTTTTACATAGCGAGTATGTTGTCAAACCGTTTGCTTAGGTCTTTCAAATCGTCGGATGATTGTTCGGTTGTAAGCCATTCGCCGAGGTAGCTTTTACGGGCTTCATCCATTACGCTTTTCCAGTTTACATCGCCTTCGGTTAGCTTTACATTGAAACCGGCCCAGCGGCCTTGCCTGTCGGCTTCCTGTTTGCTAAATTCCTTGATATGGATTCGTCCGATACGCTTTCCCAGTATACGGATCCATTGCTCCGGCCAGCCGTAGACAAGGATATTGCCGCAATCGAAGTAGAAGCGTACATAGTCGCTATTGAACTGGTCTACATAATGACAGGCTTCCATCGGGCTTAGCAGGAAGTTATTCCATACATTTTCTATACAGATCGTTACGTTCAGCTTTTCGGCCACAGGCAATAACTGCCTGACGCCTTCAACCGAGCGGTTCCAACATTCGTCATAACTAACCGTATCACTCACCACTCCGGGCACGAGGAGTACGGCATCCGTTCCGTATGCTTTTGCATCTTCCAGGGCAACAATCATCCCCTCGATACCCTTCTGCCGGACAGCAGCGTCGGGATGCGAAAGCGGATTTTCCCAATGCGTAGAGCAGCACACGCTGGAGGCGATTAATCCGGTAGCCTTCATGGCTGCCAATACCTCGCGTCTATCCATGTGGCTGTTTGGCTCGATGCCGTTGTACCCAGCTTCCTTGATGGCATTACATTTATCCAATACCGCCCCCTCTAATCCGACCGTTCCCCACATGATGGACTTCCTGAAGCAGACAGTTGCCGGTAATGGCGAAGAAGCAACGGGAGCATTCCCGGCAAACAGCTTCTCTCCTGCGGAAGCGGAAGCGAATGCGAATGCCCCGGTAGCTATGAATGTGTTTTTAATAAAATTGCGTCGTTCCATGATTATGTATGATTAAGCATTAGGAGGCGTTCCGGCCACAGGTATAACTTCTTTGATTTCGGGGACAGGCCCGAACTGATAGCTCTCCGGCCCGAGCTTCATATCAGAGGCCAGTATCTGATCCCAGGTAACGAATTTGCCTGTGTAGGCAGATTCGCGGCCCATAATAGCCATAAGGGTAGATTGAACATGCTGTTCTGTATCATTTACAGGCTTATTGGTACGAATGGCCGTTACCAGACGGATCAGTTCCTGTACGTATGGATCGGGCACAGCCATTGACTGGTCTGCATCTTCCGGCTTAGGAGCCGGGTATTGCCAGGCAACGGAGCCGTCGAGGTGGTATATTGTATCGAAACAATTGGTATACCCTTTTGTGCCATACACCCACACGGAATGATTATAATCGCACCCGTCTATCTGGCGAGACGTACAATGCGCCCTATGCCCATTGTCATACACATATTCTATGCTGAAAAAGTCGTACATATCGCCCGTTACCCGGCGTTGCCTGCCTCCTGTGGCTTCGGCCCTGACGGGCTTTTTATCGCCCAGAAACCACGACATCATATCTATTTCGTGTATAAACTGTTCCACAACAAGGTCTCCCGACGTCCAGCAGAAGTTTACCCAGTTGCGCAACATATACTCCATATCGTTCCATTCGGGCCGGCGTTGCACAGACCATAGAGCGCCCCCCAGACGGATTACATGGGCCGATACAAGCTCGCCAATAGCGCCTCCCGCTACCCGGCGGTACGTTTCGATGCAGTCTTTTTGCGAACGGCGAATCGTTCCGCTGATAACCGACAGCCCTTTCTGCCCGGCCCTTTTGCCCACAACCATTATCTGCTTCGCCCCCACAGGGTCTACAGCGCATGGCTTTTCAATAAAGCAATGCTTGTCTTTATTTATAGCATATTCAAAATGCAAAGGGCGGAATACCGGCGGCGTACATAAAAGCACAACGTCCACCCCCGAATCAATCACTTTCTGATAAGCGTCGAAACCAAGAAAACAGTTTTCGTCGGCAATGTCTTGCCCTTTTTCTTTCAATGTATTCCGGCAAGCATCTAATTTATCTTTAAAGACGTCGCCTATCGCTGTAATCTGCAAGCCACTGCCAGCATCAATAAAATTAACGGCCGCCCCGGTTCCACGCCCGCCGCAACCTACAAGGCCAGCCTTTAAAGGCTTACCTTCCGGAGATGTTTTAAGGATTTCGGGCGCTTCTACATCCTTCCATTTTTCGCCCTTTTGAGCCGCATCAGAACAGCCACTCAGCAACGCCGGTACAGACATGGCGCCAATAGCCCCGGCGGCTGAGCTTTTAAAGAAATTACGCCGGCTGAATCTCAAATCTTTGTTCATTGTGTTTTTATATTAAGTGTGTTTCATCTCTTAGTCGCCCCAATATCTACGATAGCAAAATAAATGATAAAACAAACTTACATAAAAAAGACGAGCGAAAAGAAGGTAGGCCTGTTTTTTTTCGAAGTTCATGTCTTCCCACTCTGACACGGCAGGCATAGCTGTAATTTCATTGGATTTATCTTCAACTCGCTTTTGAGCAATGCCCAAACGGTTTTCACTCACCCAAACTGTATGTCCCTACAAACGAAAAAAGACTTACGATTTCTCGTAAGTCTTTCTTCTTGGAGTGGGCGTTGAGGGATTCGAACCCCCGACCCTCTGCTTGTAAGGCAGATGCTCTGAACCAGCTGAGCTAAACGCCCTT